>JAYEGG010000025.1:0-5905 GCA_034658995.1 Methanobacteriota archaeon
GCGGTTAATAGAATTGAGATAAGCCATAGTAACCAGAAAGTAATAAAATAACTAACAACGGGGGATATTCCTTATTTACTTGATTTATCGTGGAGATCAATTTCACGGGAATTACCAAAGAGCCATTCTTCAAACTCCGAAAAGGAGATCAACCCGAGATCATACGCCTGTAAAAGTATTCCGATCGTGCCCGCCATATCAAACCCAAGTGCTTTTGCAAACGTGCGTGCGCAGAGATCATCCAGCAACAACAAGTCGAAGCGGCGCCCCATGGCAAGCACAGCAGCTTCGCCCCAATGGATTCCCGGGTCGTGAGAATATCTCTCTGACACATCGCGTTCACCTGCATCCGGCTCTTCAACTTTTATAGATACGCGGCAGAAGACCCCGTTACTTGTAGCGGGGATGAATGCCGCACCAAAGCCTTTAAATACCCGCGTGTCGAACACAATCTGTCTCGCAAGGCTGAAAGTGCTGGCGAGATGTTTGCGAAACCGTATGTACGCACGGACTGTGCGGAATTTAAGCCTGTGGAGATGCGCCGTTGGGCGCCCCGTGAAGCAGGAAGCCCCGTTACTTGTAGCGGGGAGGAAGTCACTTCAGTCATCATCTCATAGAAGCTGACACCAGCAAGCTGAGCCGCCTTCCACATCGAAACTTTCCCTCCGGCGTACAACCGGACGGACCGTTTTACAAGTTCCGCTTGCAACCCGCCCTCGATGATCCGGGCAAGCAGCGCAGATCTGCCGATGTGAAATTCCTCTGCAAGTTCATCGATGATTCCGGCAGTACTTTCCTTAAGCTCTGTTTCCATGGCTTTTAAGATGGGTTTTCCCCCTGTGTGGATGAGTATCGAGTTTTTCTCTGGCGATGCCGGAATCATAGTAGTTCATTCTACGTCACGCTTAAAATAATCTTTCATGAGAAAGCCCGTTGCCACCAATATCTCCTTGCCCCGTATCAGAGATCCTCACGTCCCAACCCACCACAGGTTCTATGAGCTTCTTAAGCGTCGCAATCGCGGAGAACACAGCGATGTAACTCGTCTTCGGATTTGCAGAACCAATGAGAAGATTCCGCGTGAGCCAAAAAAGAAAGCGCAAGAATAGGGGTTACCCCATTCTTCGCAGCATAACAGATCCAGCCACCGCGTGCAGCCATCAGATCCAGTTAACCAAACCCCCTCCACCACCACGTTCGCTTCGACGACATAGGTTGGTTAAAGCGCAGCCACCTGGTTGGTGCCACACCGCCAAAAGCACAAACTTTAACATGTGAAACTGTACATGTGAAACTGTTAAAGCGGAATGCACACCTCAAATCCGATAATGATTTAGAGTTTAGAGGATGGAAGCAACAATGGATAACGCACCAAAAAAATACGTCTATTTCTTTGGCGACGGGAAAGCCGAGGGCAGTGTAGAGATGAAGAATCTCCTTGGGGGAAAAGGCGCAAATCTTGCAGAGATGACAAATATCGGCATTATGGTGCCGCCAGGGTTCACAATCTCCACAGAAGCATGTAAACACTACTACGCAAACGATGGCGCGTATCCGGATGGTCTGGAAGACGAGATCGCTAAAAATCTCGCTCGTCTGGAGTTGATTACAGAAAAGGGGTTCGGCGACGCAAAAAATCCCATGCTATTGTCAGTACGTTCGGGCGCAGTCTTCTCTATGCCTGGAATGATGGATACCGTGCTGAATATCGGTCTGAACGACAAAAGCGTGGCAGCAATCATAAAGAAAACCGGAAACGAGAGGTTCGTGTACGATTCGTATCGAAGGTTCGTGCAGATGTTCGGAAACGTCGTGTTAGGGGTAGAACACAGCAAGTTTGAGCAAATCCTCGAAGCAAAGAAGAAACTCCGCAACACCGAACTTGACACAGATCTCGATTCAAACGACCTCAAAGATCTCGTATCGAAATACAAGGACCTAATACTAACGGATACTGGTATAAAGTTCCCTAACGCCCCACGAGAACAGTTAAAAATGACGATTGATGCCGTATTCGGATCATGGAACACGGACCGGGCAATAACGTACAGAAATCTCAATAATATCTCGCACGACCTTGGTACAGCGGTGAATGTCCAGACAATGGTATTTGGGAATATGGGGGACGATTCAGGAACCGGCGTCTGCTTCACAAGAGACGTTGCAACGGGAGCAAACGAGTTTTATGGCGAATATCTGATGAACGCTCAGGGGGAAGACGTTGTTGCAGGTCTCAGGACTCCCCATACCTTTGGTCAATTAAAGAAGGAACTACCCGAGATCTATGAGGAGCTTGAAGCCGTGCGTGATCGGCTTGAGAAGCACTACCGCGAGGTTCAGGATGTGGAGTTCACAATCGAATCAGGCAAGCTCTACATCCTCCAGACAAGGGGGGCTAAGCGAACCATCCAGGCAGCGGTGAAGATCGTCGTGGATTTGGTGGGCGAGGGCTTGATTGACCGGGATCTGGCGGTTCTCCGCGTCAATCCAAATCGGGTTGACCAACTCCTCCACAAGAGGGTTGACCCAACGGCAGCGGTGAATGTGATCGCGAATGGATTACCAGCATCGCCAGGTGCCGCGGTCGGAAGAGCGGTCTTCTCGTCCCAAAGAGCACTGGAATGCGCCGGACGAGGTGAAGATGTGGTTCTGGTGCGACTCGAGACATCACCTGATGATGTTGGCGGGATGCACGCCTCACAAGGAATACTCACTGCACGCGGCGGGATGACAAGCCATGCCGCAATCGTTGGCAGGGGCATGGGCAGGTGCTGCGTTGTAGGATGCAACGACATCGATGTGGACATAGCGGCAAACCGCTTCACGGCAGGGGATATCATGGTGAATGAGGGTGATTACATCACGCTGAACGTGAGTGGGGATGCCGGGGAAGTCATTCTCGGCAAAACAGACTTAATCGACCCCGAGATGACGGATGACTTTGAGACGGTTATGGGCTGGGCGACAGATGCGAAGAGACTTGGCGTTCGCACGAATGCGGACACGGTGCATGATAGTCAGGTCGCGAGAGACTTTGGCGCAGAAGGCATCGGTCTCTGCAGGACCGAGCACATGTTCTTTGGTGTGGACCGGCTCCCGATCGTGCAGCAGATGATACTTGCAGAAAATGAGGAATCAAGGAAGAAATCCCTCAAAAAACTCCTGCCAATGCAAAAAGAGGATTTCATCCGGATATTCGAGGTCATGAAAGATCTACCGGTCACAATACGGCTGCTTGACCCACCGCTCCACGAGTTTCTCCCAAAGACCGAGGAAGCGGTCAAAGAGACTGCCACATCCATGAATATCGGGGTGGATGAGTTAAAGAGCATCATACAGAGCCTACATGAGACCAATCCGATGCTCGGGCACCGGGGATGCAGGCTCGGAATCACGCACCCCGAGATCTACGAGATGCAGGTGCAGGCGATCTTTGAAGCAGCATCTAAACTCGCCGGAGACGGGCACAAAGTCATCCCTGAGATCATGATCCCGCTCGTCGGGCACGTAAACGAGCTTAAACTCACAAAGAAACGACTCATCAAGACCGCAGAGGAAGTAATGAAGCGTTACGGCACAGAGATTGAGTATCTGGTTGGGACGATGATTGAGATCCCGAGAGCTGCGGTTACCGCTGACAAAATCGCAGAAGAGGCGGAATTCTTCAGTTTCGGAACGAACGATCTAACCCAGATGACATTCGGATTTTCAAGGGATGATATCGGGAAGTTCCTGCCGTTGTACCTGGAGGATGGTATTCTTGAGTCAGACCCATTCGTGACAATTGACCAGGACGGGGTCGGAAAACTGGTCGAGATGGGCGTCCGGAATGGGCGCAGCACAAAACCGGATCTTAAGATTGGGATATGCGGTGAACACGGAGGCAACCCCGCGTCAGTCGAGTTTTGCCACCGCACCGGGCTTGATTATGTCAGTTGCTCGCCATTCAGGGTGCCTGCAGCGATACTCGCGGCAGCACACGCCGCGATAAAGGAAAAAAATGGCGATGGCGGAAGTTAAACGAGTTCTGTTACTCTTAAAGAACATGGTCTATGAGAGCACAAGCCCGCTTGAGACCCTGCGTTTTGCAAAATACTACCGGAAGAAGGGGCTTGATGTCATAGTGATCCTATGGGGACCTATGGGGGTCGTTCTCGGAAAGGCGGGAAAGCACCGCGGCGCACCCATCTATGACGCGAAGATTGGGGAGTGCATCGAACTTGGAGTGGAGTTCAAGTGCTGCCAGCTTGCTGCCGACATCATCGGGATGGATGCGTCTGAGCTGATACCCGAAATCGAGATGATCGAGTCGCATGTCGTTGCAGAGCTGTTTCTCGAGTACCAGAGCGAGGGAGAACTGATCATTAGCCTGTGAGCGTGTATAGGGGAATATCAAAGGAGAATTGTGAAGGGGGTGATGTGAAATGAGTAACCGAATTGAAGCGATTGTTACACCGGATCTCTTAATATGGGCGAGAGAGAGCGCTGGATTTACGAAAGGAGACGCCGCGCATAAATTAGGAGTTAAGTTGCAGAGGTTGGAAGACTGGGAAGGTGGTGTAGGTCGCCCAACTATTAAACAGCTTCGTAGACTGGGGCAACTGTACAAACGACCCATAGCAGTCTTTTATCTGGATGAAAAACCGATAGATTTCCAGCCATTGCGCGATTTTCGCAGAATTCCGGGCAGCAGTGGATTTCAACAACCAGTTCAACTTAATTTTGAGATTCGACAGGCAATTTATCGTAGGCAGGTGGCATTAAACCTGATAGAAGACTTGTACGGCGAATCTCCAGGATTTGAACACAAAATAAATATAACCGACGATCCTGAAAAGGTTGGCAGCAAGATTCGCAATATCTTAAAAGTGGATGCTGAAAAACAAAAAAAAGCATCTGGCAAGTATGGTGCAATTAACTTGTGGCGAGCGGCTATCGAAGGTGCCGGGGTGTTAGTGTTTCAATCAACTGGCGTGGACGTCGCAGAAATGCGCGGTTTTTCAATAAATGAATTTTCGTTGCCAGTGATCTTATTAAACGGCGCAGATACTACTAATGGGCGAGTTTTTACACTTTTACATGAATTTGCTCACATTATGCTGAAAGAGGGCGGCATCTGCGATTTGAACGAAGATTATGATCTGCCTCCGGAAAACCGAAGGATTGAAGTTTTCTGCAATCACGTAGCTGGTGCTGCGTTAATACCAAGACAGGAGCTTTTAAACAACGATATAGTTATCCAAAGATCCAAGGTGGATGATTGGTCTGATAACGAATTATCTGCTCTTACAAAACGATTCAACGTCAGTGTTGAGGTTGTTCTTCGTCGTCTCCTTATCTGTGGACTCACCACTAAAACATTCTATAAATATAAGCGCGATGGATTCCACAAACGATATGAAATGGTTAGCAAAAAACCAAAAAAGGGAGGACCGTCTCCCGATACAAAAACTATCAGCCGCGCAGGACGCGCGTTTGTAAAACTTGTGCTTGATAGTTATTACCAGGAAAAAATCACTTCAAGTGATCTGTCCGACTATCTCGAAATCAGGTTAAAGCATCTACCCAAAGTCGAAGATAAAATAATGTCAAAACCGGTTAGATTCGGGGGGCTGTTTTGAAATACAGCATCGATACAAGCGCTATCCTTGATGCATGGGTTCGCGGTTTTCCTCCTGATGTCGTGCCCGGGTTCTGGGCGCGGTTTGAAGAATTGATTGACAACGGTCAACTGATAGCAACGGAAGAAGTCCTCTATGAGTTGGAAAAGAAAGAAGATAACGGGGGAAAAGCCAACCAACCGCCGGGAGCGACCACATATTCCAGATGCTTGCAGAGACCTTGGCGTGCCATGCATCAATATCTTGCAGCTCTGTAGAGCGCAAAAATGGGTTTTTCGATGACA
>JAYEGG010000026.1:0-5874 GCA_034658995.1 Methanobacteriota archaeon
GCCGATGCAACCTGATCCGAGCAGCGATGTTGCAACCACTGCAACGGTCAGGATAAGCGTCGTCACTGTTGCATGTGACGAAAAACTACGTGTTGTGTGTGATTTTTTCATTTTTGGTATCACCGCGGTAGCGTGCGCAACAAGAATATATATAGTTTTTCCAAATAAATATAGAGATTCTATATACCGTACGTAGGCAGTCCGTACCGTACATATTCTATTGTCCACAGTTCTGGCATGTGCCCGGTAAAACCACAGGATCCATCAGAATCCGTACTTTTCGTGCGTGTTTGGCACCACAGCTAAACAGGTATAACTTTTATGGGGGGCACACGCGGGGATAAATGCCGCACCAAAGCCTTAATACCCATGTGTCAAGCATAATCTGTCTCGCAAGGCTGAAAGTGCTGGTGAGATATTTACGAAACCGTATGTACGCACTTTAAGCCTGTAGAGATGCGCCGTTGGGCGCCCCGTGAAACAGGAAGCCCCGTTGCTTGTAGCGGGGATGGAAGTCACTGAAAAGAACGGGGCGCAGGGGGCAGCGCAATCTTCGCATTTTCAATGCGGCGCCCGCCACCCCGCACAATCGGGACTTGGCATCACAGTTGTAAATAGGGTGGATAGATAACCATGTGCACACGAAAAGAAGCCGTAAGAACGGTTTGCTTACCCGCGGCGTGGTAACATGCGCGAAAATCGTATGTGTTTAGCCAAGGCGAAAAACCACGAGATTACACAAGATTTCACGAGATTAACACAGAAATCTTGTGGAAATCAGTGTAATCTCGTGGTTCAGTATGTATTTAGCTGAATCTTATAGTTAGCTAAACACGTACCGAAAATCGTATCGCCGCGAGCAAGCACAAGCTATTATGCTCTCTGGTTAAAGAGTTTATTGGTAACATGCGAAAGACGTTCCAGTATCGGATTTACCCCACGCGGAAGCAAAACATCTTATTACTGTATGTGCTCTCGGTGTGCCGACACCTTTACAACGACACTCTACATGACCGGAAAGTAGCTTATGAGGACTGCCACTGTGGCTTATCATATTACGATCAGCAAGACTGGCTTAAGTTTGCAGATAAGCAAGGTGTTTATGGGCACATTCTTCAGAACGTCTTGCGCCGCGTAGATACCTCGTTCCAAAACTTTTTTAGACGTGTTAAGAAGGGCGAGACCCCCGGATACCCGCGGTTTCAGGGCAGGGATCGCTACGACTCGTTCACATATCCTGATCCTTACAAAACGGGCTACAAGATCGAAGACGGTAAACTGCATCTCTCAAAGATCGGAGCGATAAGAATCTTTCTGCATCGAGAAATCGAAGGGACGATCAAGACCTGCACCATTAAGCGTGATGGTGATCAGTGGTACGCGTCTTTCAGTGTGGAATTACCGGACCCAGAGCCAAAGGCGATCAGAACCTCTGTTGGCGTGGATGTCGGGATAACAACGCTTGCAACACTTTCAGACGGCACAGAGATAGAGAACCCTAAAACTCTCGATAAGTATGACTCAAAGCTCCGGAAAGCACATAGGGACTTATCACGGAAAAAGAAGGGATCGAACAACCGGGATAAGCAAAAGACAATCCTTGCAGGAGCATACTGTAAGGTGCGGAACGCTCGAAAGGACTATCTACACAAAGCAAGCCGGACACTTGCAGATACATACGACAGAATCATATTTGAGGACTTGCAGATAAAAAACATGGTCAAAAACCATCATCTTGCAAGATCAATTCACGATGCGTCTTGGGGAATATTAATCAGTTTAACGACCTACAAAGCAGAATACGCTGGCGGAGTTGTAGAACTGGTTAATCCGAGAAACACATCAAAACAATGCTCGGTTTGCGGCAGCATCAAGTCAATGCCGCTCTCGCAGAGGACATACCAATGTCCGGACTGCGGGGCAGCTATAGGACGAGATCACAACGCCGCAATCAACATCAAAAACCGATATGTAGGCACGGACTGTGTCGAATTTACGCCTGTGGAGATGGTTGCATGACCGTCAAGGAAGCAGGAAGCCCCAACCGAAGAGAAGAAGGCACCAACGCAGGATGCCTCGCTCTTCAGAGCGGGGAGGAAGTCACTTTGCTTGATGAGATTGCGGACCGCGCGAGGGTGAGCGGAGCGCGTGTCGGTGTCGGCGTCGCCGCAGATGCGCTTAGCAAGTCTGTGCTCGCAGATATCCGAAGCGCTTCAGAGTTTGCCGAGATCGTGCTGATCGGGAAGGCTGAACAGATACGCACAATCGACACCGATCTTGGAACTGTTTCTTCGGAAAACCCGGAACTCGAACTGGTGCGGCAGCTTGCAGACGGGCGCATCGATGCCGCCGTACGCGGCACGCTCAGCGCCACAAAGACACTCAGCCACCTTAAGGACGTGTTCGGGGTTCCCGCGTTGCAGAGGCTTGCACTCCTCACAACCGCGGATGGCACGCCTTTTTTCCTTGCGCCGGTTGGAATCGATGAAGGCAACTCGCTGGATGACAAGATCGAGTTAATCTGCAAAAGCGCAGCATACATCGCTACAAAATTCGGGATCCATCTGAGGGTGGCGGTTCTTTCCGGGGGGCGGTTTGAGGACGTTGGCAGGAGCGCCACTGTGGACCAGAGCCTTGCTGACGGCGAGTTTGTTGCAGGTAAGCTGCGTGAGCTTGGAATCGATGCGAAACACTACGGGATTCTGATCGAGGATGCGATTAAGGATGCGAATTTCATTGTTGCGCCCGACGGGATCACGGGAAACCTGATCTTTCGCACACTGACGTTTATTGGTGGTGGAAACGGCTTTGGCGCACCTGTGCTCATGGAACCTGTGTTTGTGGACACGTCAAGAGTGAAAACGAATCTTTCGAATGCGATCATGCTTGCAAGCGCGCTGGCGTGGACTGATGATCACTGAGCACCCGGTTGCCAGATAAGATCTGCACCGACGAATTGCGATACCACAACATTATATCTCATAATATGGCTCTAATATCATAATGGTAGACAAAACACTCTCGCCAGCGGAGCGGGACAAGTTGCTGCACAGGCTGCACGGCTATCTGGTGTGGGTCGGCGCCGAGATACCATTGGTCTTTGAGATCGATGGCATGCAGATCCAGCTCCACGAACTGGTCTGGCGACTTATCAATAAAAAAGAACTGACTGATGACGAGATCGCCGGGATCGAATCGTTGATCTGCGCTCTTGAAAAAAAGGAGTCCTGTGACGAAACTGCCATCGCAAAAGCAGATATAACGGAAGAAGAGGCGAATAATCTGTACAAAGAAGCCTCCGGACTTTTACGCGCCATTATGAATTTAAAAGACCTCGAACGTGGTGCGCGTCCGGATGATTACGATCTTCGCAGGAAAGTGGCACAGAAGAAAGTCAGGGACGCCCACAGCCTGCTCAAATTTGTGGAGAAGTCGGGATAGGGATTGCTATGGACACAAGACCCAACCCTTGACGAATACTTCATGAACATCGCAGAGGTCGTTGCGACCAGAGCAACCGATCTTGCGAAATTCGCGTGGGGGCGCGGTCCATGTTGAAAAGGGGAGGGTCATGTTAAAGGTTATGGAAACACTACAGGTATAAGGAATGAAGGAACGGATCGAACGGTACAAAGATAAAGTAAACTATATCGTACGTAATGTGGAATCCATCCAAAAAGACGCGGAAAGCGAACTTGAACTGGGTGGAATATTCTACGGGCTTCACACAGCTATCGAGGCATCGATGGATGTGGTGGCAATGTTGTTAAAAGATATGGGGGAGGTTGTCGAAGACGATTATTCAAATATCATGCGTCTTGAAGAGATCGGGATTATATCAATGGATCTTGCAGATCGATTGAGGAAGTGTAATGGACTGCGAAACTACCTTGTGCATAGATACAACAGTGTTGATGATGTGATAGCGCTGGATTCCAGATCTGAAGTGAGAGATATTTTTTATGAGTTTATTGAGATCGTAGAGAGGTTGCTGAATGAATTTGAAACAGATCAAGAATGATCTTGCATTTTTGAGAGGTTATGACGTCGTTGTTTTTGGCTCTTCTGTGACCGGAGAATTTAGAGCAGGATCTGATATAGATATTGCGCTGATCACCAGAATTAATGATTACGAAAAGAATCTGGATATCTTAAAGAGTTTTATCGGAAGGGCACCTGTAGTATATGACATCCGGGTATTTGAACTGCTGCCGCTCAAGATCAAAGCATCTGTGATGGATCACTATATCATTCTCTGCGGAGCACTGCCAGATATATCCGAGTATTTTTATCATTACAGGAAGTTGTGGGATGACTGCAAGCACAGGGTTGCAGCCGGGTACTTTGGAAGTTATAGGGAACAGGTGGCTGCGATACAGAGATTTAAGCGATTTAAAAACCGACTACCCCAAATCACATGAGACCCACACTCGACGAATACTTCATGAACATCGCAGAGGTCGTTGCAACCAGATCGACCTGCCTGCGAAACTGCGTAGGCGCGGTGATCGTGCGCGACAAGCGCATCATAGCAACAGGCTACAACGGCGCACCCCGGAACCTTGAGCACTGTCTCGATATTGGCTGCATCCGGGATCAGGAGAATATCGAGTCAGGAACGATGCACGAGGTCTGCCGGGCGGTTCATGCCGAGCAGAACGCGATCATACAGGCTGCGCTGCACGGCGTGAGCACCAGGGGTACTACGATCTACTGCACCCACCAGCCGTGCGTGCTCTGTGCAAAGATGATCATCAACGCAAACATCGTCCGCGTGGTTTTTACGCAGACATACCCGGACTCCCGTGCGCTTGAGTTCTTTGAGGAAGCAGGAGTCGAGATTGTGCGGATGGATCGTGGAGCGGGTACGGCTTGAACCTGCCATGGGGCTTTCTCGCATCCACGCACCAGAATGATGGATGCTTGCGGAGAATTGGGGGCTGTCTCGCGGTCTGACTCTGACAACCCGTTCTCCATCATCGGTGGATCCTCGCTGCTAACAGCCGAATCACTCCGGAAGTGGTGGTATCGGGGGCACTCCGGAGGGTAGCTCGTCATCGCCACCAAGCTCACCAAGCCCGCCAAGCGCGGTGATATCCAGGATCTCAGTATTCTTCGGAACATCAAACGTGCCGTCAGGAATGTTTCCGTTCACATCAAACGCGGTGACTTCGTAGCGCATTCCTTCGGTTTCGCCATCGTGCGACCATTCCCAGTCAATCAGCAGTGTAAACCCGGTCTCCTTGTCCACGATTAGGTCGGATTTTTCCGGGGAGAGATCTTCGTTTCCGAGTGCCTGCTGGAACTGCCACAATTTACCGTAATCCAGCTTGATCGCTTTGCGACCCAGATACTCGGCATCTTGGTCTACAATCCATGTATCATCCCACGCGGAATCATCGCCATAATAGCCATAACCCCAGAACGGATTCATGAAACCGATGTTGTCATTGGAGCATTCCAGGGTCTTGACTGCAATGCCCTCCTCTCCGATCATGTATAACCCATCCGGGTTTTGCAGAATGATAACATCCGAATCAAGCGCCTGGTTATCACTCACCACGAGTTTGAATAGCCAGAGGTCTCCTGATTTCTTGCGCCATTCTTCGATCACGACATTATCATTATCAGCGCCAAATGCCGTTGCCTTATAGTGCATCGAGTCTACCTCGATCAGGTCGAGATAGTGTGCGGCAGTGGCAGTATCCGCGGGGCTGCCTGCATCGTCCGCATGATCGCCGGCGGAACCACCGGATTCCGAGTCCACGCACCCGCCGAATGCTATTGCAAGCGCAAGAACAAGTACGAGTGATATCGTTTTTATGTGTTTCATATTATGCCTCCTTTATGTCTTCAAGCATGTCTTTTCATGCC
>JAYEGG010000027.1:0-4568 GCA_034658995.1 Methanobacteriota archaeon
CATCGGTGTCGCACTAAGATTCCCGTAGTTCTGATACATATATGCGGCCAAACCAAATAATTCAAATTAAATGTGTTAGACATCGAAAAATAACATACCCCGTTGCGTGGTGGCTTGGACTTATAATTTATTTCAGGGCGTGGTAGGGTCCAAGCAAAAACACATCCACGTCCCGGATTCCGTGCATAGTCTTGGTAAACATTTTCAGCTGTTCAATCTCGTTGTATTGTTTGAACCGACACATCACAAGCAACCCGTATTTCCCGGATGTGACTTCCCACACGCCAAAAACCCACTCCTGGTCTTTTAAAAAGTCGATCAGATCGTTGACGATTGGTTTTGGACATTCAATCCCAATATAGCCATTAATATAATATCCCAGTTCCTCCCAGTTGACCTGCGGGCGAAATCCCGTAATTATGTTCTTTTCTGTGAGCATGCGGACACGCAGGTTCGCAGTACTTCTTGGGACCTCGAGATGTCGGGCAAGCTCTGCCAACCTGGGACCTACACCAATGCCTTCCGACATCGCCTTGAGAATCTGTTCATCCAGTTCGTCTACGATAATAGCACATCCGTTTCAATTGCTGTGTTATATTGACAATAAATCCAATCGTTCTTTAATGTATCGGTTGAACTCGATAGTACCCCATGCAACATATATTACATGGGATAATTAATTCACTCGGAAAACAGTGGTTTGTTTGGCGGTTAAATACCAATAACACCTCGGAAATTGATGTAACAGATTTTCACAATATTCCGCGTTATGGTGGTAGTTGCGCAGATGGTGCGCGTATTGGCTCATGACTACTACCGGGACACAAATATTGGAACTATAGAGCCAGTGGCCATAAATATGAAATGTGAAACTACTGGTCACATGAATCTATATAATAGGAATTATAGTTAACACAAACGGCAACATGCGGATTGATGTGAACCCAAAAACACACCATCCACGCGCATGATGGTTTCCGGGAAATTAGTCTCGCGCCACGTGTTGTTGAGGTGGTTGATGGGGGGCACCGCCAAAATATTCAGGCGTGTGCCCGACCGTAGTGTCACAATGACAGGAACTGCAAAGCATACGCCGTTTGTGCGAGTGCGCGCTCTGACTACCCTGACCATATTAGAGGATCGTTGCTACATAATCCCACAAACCTGATGGATTGTAAACATCACGGTAGCCCCTGTATTTTATATATCGTATGCCGCCGCAGGAAGCGCTAACGTGCTGTTTATCGCCCGGTACCGAAAGATGGTGAGGACGATTGAATAAAATACATACCATAACAAAACAACATAACTCACGAGCAGGGGCGGCATAATCTGCCTAACGACAATCTGAAAAGCCCATACTTACAGGGATTGATGGGGGCATCTGCAACATAGGGGTTTTGGCATATAATCCAGTCAAAATCGTCAGGCGGTTAGCACGATTAAGAGACGGCTGGACATGCGCGGTAGAGCTTCAGCTCACATTCTCCAAGAATCAGGGGTTTTAGTCTTGCATGTTTGATATTCCCGATGTTCTCGTGGACTCTTTGGTAGTGCTATGATGAGTCTCGTTTATATCGAGTCAGGTCACATGTATTTGCATGGAGCAACCGTCCCAAAAATCGGATCTGTCCCGAATCTATCATGACGCGGGCGGCATTATAAACTCGGTATTCCGCGAGGTCGAGAAGGTCGTCGTTGGTCAGAAGGATACTGTAGAACATCTATTGATAGCGATACTGAGTAACGGACATGCACTTGTGGAGAGTAACCCCGGACTTGGGAAGACGCTCATGATCAGCACACTGTCAAAGGTGATGGACCTGTCGTTCAGCCGGATCCAGTGTACCCCGGACCTGATGCCATCTGACATCACTGGCACGTTCATGGTGGAAGAACACGCCGGAGAAAAGCGATTCCGGTTCGAGCGCGGTCCGGTCTTCGCAAACATCGTGCTTGCAGACGAGATCAACCGTGCATCGCCAAAAACACAGAGCGCACTCCTTGAAGCGATGCAGGAAAAGCAGATCACCGCTGGAAACGAGACGTTCAAGCTGGATGTGCCGTTTTTCATCCTTGCAACCCAGAACCCGATCGAGATGGAGGGGACGTTTCCGCTGCCAGAGGCGCAGCTTGACAGGTTTCTGCTGAAGATACTGATGGACTATCCTGCAGCTGAAGATGAGCGCATCATCGTGGATCGGTACACCTCCACAGTTGAACCAAGCGTGCAGCGTGTTGTCAGCAGGGATTCGGTGCTAAAACTGCAACATCTGACCCGGGAAATCCCGATTTCAGAGGAACTCAAATCCAACGCGATCAACATCGTGACTGCAACCCGTAAATGGAACAACATCGAGTACGGCGCATCACCCCGTGCCTCGATCGCCATAATACTGACGGCGAAGGCGAGAGCGTTGATTCACGGGCGCAACTACGTATCCAGTGAGGACATCCACGCGATGGCATATCCAGTCCTGCGACACAGGATCGTCCTGAAGTTTGAAGCCGAACGGACAGGGATCACACAGGACCACGTAATTGCCGAGATCATTAAGAACACGAAATAAGGAAAACCGTGCGGGCATGGGTTCGATGCCGGGATTAGCCAAACCAAAGATAGGCGAGTTTACCACAAGTTATTGAGATATACTTTTTCATCTCATGGCTCTGCTTAAGAAATATCAGGTTCCCGCGCTTTGCATGGGCATGCGACCTATCTCCGCGGATGCCCCACACCCCCGCACGGGGTTTGGCGACTTCAGGGTACACATCGGAGCAAACTATTTGCTGGGGAGCCCATAAGTCGCCTCACTATCCGGCGTCAACCTCAACCGGACTATGAGGATATCTCAACCGGCAGCACCGCCCTTCGTTTGCACAGCACCGTTGCATGAAGGTCGGGCAGCGTCACCACATCGTTCTTTGCAAGGGTGTAATGGCAGCTATCCGTGCCCACGAAGGTGGGGATGTTCTTTAGCACGCGCACGATCGTGTAACCATCCGGTGTGCCTATTTTCACTGTTTCAACCCCCTCGAGATCTCTCACATCTTCGGCTGGTCTGGCGGTCACCGCCTCTGGTGCCGGTGGGGAAGGCGATGGCGGGGCAGGCTTGACATACGGGACATGCGCAACCGGTGTAACTGGAGTAGCAGTGGCAACCGGGGTAATTGGTGCAACTGATGCCCCTGTCGCAACATACTCGCCAGCAATCGCCTGTTCAACCGCACTCCAACCCTGCCGCACCGCGCCAAGCACCGAATCATAGATGTCACGCTCAATTTGCGTCATCATATCGATGTCATGCTTGATGCCGCCAATCTCACCCATTATGCTTAAAGATGCAAGATTAACGATCTTTCCAATCCGCAGATTGAAGATGCGATGCAAACGATCGCTTGCAGTCTCAAGTTCGTCCGCAAGAAACTGGGCTTCTTTGCCAGATGCGGTTTTCTGCTCCTCACGAAGCCCATCAAGATACGTGCGCACACTTTCATAAAAGTCAGGCTCAAGTTTTGCGAGTTTCGATTTCTGCTCCTGTTTCAATGTGTTGCGCAGTTCTTCAAAGTCCATATTAGCATATTTGCAATCAAACATTACTTCAATCTGGTGGCAAACGCCGAAACATATTTATAGGAATTTGATGTGGTTTACTATCATCTTATGATAATGTTGAGGAACCTACTATGAACAAAACTCAATTATTTGCCGTGCTGATGCTGATGGTTCTTGGGTTGGTCTTTATCTCGATTGTCGTCTATGACTCAGACGCATCGATCGAGATGCAGCAGTGTGGTGGCTGTCATAATCCGGAGTGTACTCAGGAGATGGCAGGAACTGGTATATGGCCTGCTGTATTCAACGCGATCGTTCCTGATCAGAGAGGCGAACGTGCTGAGCCATATTCCGGAACGTGCCTAAGGGACCTTGCGGAATCGCAGGCACCGGAGAGCATGCAGCTACACGAGGGAATGATACCCACCGAATGCATACGCTGTCATAACACGCCTGTTGCACCGATGTATACCGAGTGCAGGATATGCCATGGCGATTATCAACATGCCACCGAGCTGGTAGAAGGCGACTGCAGGGATTGTCATCCTGCCCATGCCGCAGACACCAGCTATGGCTGTGCTGACTGCCATAAGACCCAGTATGCCGAGTTCACCACGTCCGGTGGTAAACATGCGACAAAGGACACCAGCTATGAGGCTCGACAATACACCCTGAGTCCGACGACGTACAGTTATGATGCGCCATTGATCGGAGACGGATGCTACTCCTGTCACAAGGATCATGCCGAATCCATGGCATGTCTGGACTGTCATGGAATTGAACACGGATCAGAACTGGCAGACTGCCAGATCTGTCATAACCCACATGCTCCGACAGTGATCAAGTTCGGTGCGATCGTGACCAGCGAGAAGTGCATGCTGTGCCACGAAGACACCAAGGAGGAGTTCATCACGTATCCAACCAAACATGCGAAGTTGAACTGCACCGACTGCCACATCGAGCACACCGGAGCAAAGGCATGTATCGACTGCCATGCTGATGCACACAAGGA
>JAYEGG010000027.1:4668-5868 GCA_034658995.1 Methanobacteriota archaeon
TCCCCGAGCCAAGTAGACAAAAGACTAATGTGATGCGCCCACTCAAATGCCAGTGAGGCGTTTTTTGGTGAGCACAGATGAGATCGTGAAACGGGTAGCAATCGTTTCCAGATACGATGAGCCTGACGCAACCAGGTTGGCAGGGCGCATACAGAGCCATCTTGAATCGAAACCTTCGATCAAGGAGGTTATATTCGATCACGACACCGCATCCGGACTCGAGACAGTTGGCATGCCCATAGAGGATCTGCGGGCAGACCTCCTGATCGTTATCGGAGGCGACGGCACAATCCTCCGCACCATCCAGAAACTTAAGAAACAGATACCGGTTCTCGGAGTTAATTTTGGCAGGGTCGGTTTTCTTGCAGACGCCACATCAGAAAACGCGCTTGCGATGATTGACGAGACTTTAGCTGACTTCAAGGTCGAGGCACGGATGCGGCTTACAATACACATCAATGGAGATCTTCTCCCCTGCGCAACCAACGAAGCAGTGATTGTCACAACCTCAATCGTCACAACCTCACCTACCAAGATGTTTGCGTTCCGCATTCTGGTGGATGGTCATGAACTTGACGAACTACGCGCTGACGGCATCGTCATCGCAACACCAACAGGATCCACCGCCTATGCAATGAGCGCGGGAGGTCCGATCGTCGATCCAAGAGTAGATGGCACAATCATCGTGCCGCTTGCACCATACAAGCTATCATCAAGACCATGGGTGGTCTGCGCCAAGAGCGAGATCACAGTCAAGCCAATACACGCATCCGAAGGCGCCGCAATCGTGATTGACGGGCAGTACACACAACCGGTACGCACTGGCGATACCATCACCATCACAAGTGCCGACAAGCCCGCTCTCTTTGTGAAGACCAGATGGCACTTCTATGAACGGGTGCGAATTAAGCTCTAAACCACATATTCCGCAGGTGATCTTGCAAAAAAATCTATTTTTGCAAACGATAGATAATGGCTAACGCCCACGATTTTGAGTTTTTTAATTTCCTGTTGCCGCGGCTTTTACCCGGCGACCCGATAATTACGATGTACAGCGGTCACGAGGTAGTGAGGACCAAGGAACTATATGCGGAACGTCAGTAGGCACGGGCTTGACCTGCCGCTCCACGAACAGTTCCCCACATACTTAAGCGAGCTTGCACACGGAGATCTCGGACATTCATACATCTGCCACGCATC
>JAYEGG010000028.1:0-2476 GCA_034658995.1 Methanobacteriota archaeon
CGACAAGGCAATCCTGATGGTGCTCTCCGGGAAACGATGCCTCATACTCACAAGCGGCGGGATGGTCGGGCACGCTGTGGAACGGATCAAGGGGTATGCGGAGACGAGCGGGATTGCGATCAATGTGGGGGTGGTTGGGGCGAGGGGTGATTTTTGATTATGCAACCGATGTGATCCGGTCTGCAATTTCCATAGGGGGTGTGGAGGTCGGGGGCCGTCACGCCACCTGGTGTCGGCGTGGTTTTGAAGGTGTTGTCGATTTGAGTCTGGTGCTGACCGCTCCCAGGTTTTGGATATCCGGAAAAACCGGAGTTTCGAGCGGACCCTTCAGCGCATCTAACATCCGGATGTGAACGGGGAGCAACAAAACCAGTGTCCATGAAAAAACAGAGCGTATTGCGCGGAACACTATACTTGATGGCAGCACATGCGGCTGACCTATGTGGTGTTATGTGAACGCTGCGGACATGATTCCGGCGCCGGGGGCACCACAGGTCAAACATTCGCTGCCCGGCTGCCGGGCGGGTTCCAGTGCAGGCATGCGGGCAGAGGTCATGTGGGCATCAGTGCTGCGAGACCTGTTAGGGCGTGTCGATACTTGGGTGGTGAGTGTTTTGTGGCAGGGTTACTTTGTGACAGTCACTTGGCCCATGATACCGTAGTAACATAAACAGCCAGATAGAATAGATATGAAGTGCAGCCATGGTATAGGAGGGCTGCAACCCCCACGCGAGTGGGGTTTCCAAACCACACGAAACGGATGTTGGAGGATAACATATGTGGTAATAATCATTATGAGGTTACATCCTTATATGTGTGTTTGTGATTAGAGTGCCACCATCTTCTCATCGCGATCATAATCATGCGTATGCTGCCACGGCGTGAACCGCGGGACACTCAATTATGCCTAAACCGGCGAGAGACTTGCAAACACTCAAAGGAGTGTTAATGGACTGCAAACCGGGATTACAAAAGTGGTGATCAAATGAGCGCCGTTGCCCAACACGTAGAGGATTGCAAGATGCGCAAGTCGTGTATAAGGAAAACTCTCACGTACCGTTCTTAGACGAGTGGACGCGAGTAGTCGCATCCCACAATAGTCTGCAATCCCTAAACACTCAATTCCGCACCAGCAGGATTTATCTACGAGGTGCTTCGCACTTGCAAATTGTCAAAGAGCTATTTTTAATTTGACCCTCCACACCATCCATTTTACCAAAGACGATCTTGTCATCCTGTAAGATCGAGTCAGTTGTCATGACCCATTCGGATGTGCGATCTGCAAGAGCATGTGCAACTATCAACGGTCCCTCACACTGGCACTAGTTGAACATAACCCCCCTGCATCTCAAGTTCCATGCCACAAAAACCCTTTTGACCACGCTGGCGTCCCGGGCATTGGGCATACACCATGGTAGTCTTCCAAAGCCCTGCCCGCAGCCTTGAGAACCATGAGCGCATCGAGCGATGTGACCCACCCATCGCCGCTGACGTCATAGCGCAAGTCGGGCAGGTGGCTACCGACTGCGATTTCAAGCGCAATCACTGCGTCCACGGTAGTGAATGCTGACGGTCCCGCGGGGGATGGGGCGGGGGCGCAGGGGGCTGGATCAATCTCAAACGGATAAAACATCACTTCACAATCCCCCTCTTCATCATCGTGGACACTCTCATCGATAGTGCTGTTGTTCATTCCAGCGCCCCAGAAATTGTTGATCGCATCGACACCCTCAGGCTGGGAATTTTTGAACTGGTAATGGTAACTACCGTCGGTCTGCAACGCCCCGTTTGCGACGATGTTATTGCAGGCGATGTTGTTCCTAATGCTCCCGCTTGTCAGGTAAATCCCGCAATCCGTGTTGTTTCGCACCAGATTGCAGATGACGTCGTTGTGACACTTTTTATTATTTTCTGGGACGATTCGAAAACCGCAGAGGGACGGGAGAGAGAAACAACACCCCTCTGCGATCCTCAGCGTCCTCTACGATTAATCTTTTTTTGCTATGATCCACTTATCCGGAAGAAATTAAAAAGTCTCTCGTTGTCGCAGGAGGAATGCAGATGGACTCCATGAAGATCGCTTGAGTCTATTGTGTTGGTGGCAAGCGTGTTGTTGCTTGCATCCCACAGGTAGATGCCATGATGGTTGTTTGACACCGTATTGCCTGTGACTGTGTTGTTGCACGAGTTACTGCACGAAGATTGCAGAGAGATACCGTCGCCACCATTATTTGAGCAGTTATTGTCGGTAAACGTGTTATTGCTCGAATCAAACAGATATATTCCGTCGTTGCTGTTATTTGAGCAGTTGTTCTCGGTGAACAGGTTGTTGTTGCTTGAAGCCTGCAGGTGGATGCCCTGCCGGGTGTTTGAGCTTGCGTTGTTATTCACAAGCGTGTTGTTGCAGGAAGTCCACAGATGGATACCGTGGTAGTTGTTCGAGGCTATGTTTCCATCAAGCGTGTTGTTGCAGGAA
>JAYEGG010000028.1:2576-5858 GCA_034658995.1 Methanobacteriota archaeon
CAAGCGTGTTGTTGCAGGAAGTCCACAGATGGATACCGTGGTAGTTGTTCGAGGCTATGTTTCCATCAAGCGTGTTGTTGCAGGAAACCCACAGGTAGATGCCAGAGTCGTCGCTTGAGTTTATGATGTTGTTTGTGAGCGTGTTACCTCTCGACTTATACAGCCAGATGCCGCGGTAGTTCTTCGAGCAATTGTTATCAGAGATGTTGCAGTGATCCGCGCACCTACCTATAAAGGTCTGGTTATCAAGATAGATCCCTGCGTTCCCAAACCCTGCTCCAGTCACTGTAAACCCGGATATGTTTACCGAGCCTGCCGTTCAAAGAAGACATGATCGCCTGAATCAGCCGCGGTTACAGTCACCACATCCGCACCCTCGCCCCTGAGTGTGAGTGACTCAGAGACCTCCACGTTCTCGCTGTAACTGCCGTTGTACACAAAAATCGTATTTCCAGCGGTGGCGCTGGTGCTGGCACTGGCGATTGCTGCCTGTATCTGACCGGGATTCGTCTTGTGGAATGTTGTATCGCCAACCGCATTCCACCAGCCGGTCTGGTTGACGTAGATGCTTGCCTCGCCCGCCGCTGTGCCACAGACGAATGATGCTGTGCACAGCAAGACCATGGTGAGCACGCACACACGGTGAAGTGCGCCTGGTGTTGAATTCCTAATCGCTCGATGTTGTTGTGTGTTGTCTGTGTCTGTTTTCACAATTTCATCTCCTGTACTTTCATGATATTGCAAGTTTGATGATCGCATCGGTCGCTGATTGGATGCTTTGGTATCCTGATATGAGTTGTAAACTTCTTGAGAATCCATTGCCACCTTGCTACAACAATTTTAACGTCGCAAGATTTCGGATTCGCAACAAAACCGGTTACATCCGGTTTGCGTGCGATATTCTCCACCGCGTCCGTGTAACCAACCCATCGCACTTCGCGCCTTGTGATCATTATTACCAGTTCCATCTTGGCATGCACCCCGCCCAATTTTTACTATATGTAAGGCTGTGATCCTGTGCTATAGTGCGCCCCACTCATAAATACCCTTCCGTATGTATCTTCAGGTTTTTCGTATCCCCTCCAAATTGATGGATAATATCCCCTGTGAATGCACAAACACGATGCCACCCTGGTTTGGCGATGATCGCACCAACCACGCCCCCAGCAATGAATTGCAGGGCGCCTGTTGGGCTCGGTTTTCGCATCCCCGATTGTTTTAACTATTATATCCCCAGAGCTTTGCGTTTATCTTCGATTACCTCGATTATCTTCTCAGCCGATTTATATGGGTCAGCTTCGACATAGAACTTTCCGCCGAATATGTTCTCGACATCGTCGGTCAGCCATTTGACTACTCGTTCACTTGCTGCAACATTAGGCTGATCTCCGATATGTGTGAAGATTCCCAACGATACCGTCCAGAACCCGATGGGAATTGCCTTTTCTGCGATGTATTCCGGTGCAGAGCCGGCTATCGGAAGCTGATCGATCCGTACGCCAAGATAACCTGCAACTGCGTTTAGCACCTCCTCTATTCTCGAGTTATCGACACATGAACCCATGAAGAGACATGGAGGAACCGCCTCAAGTCCGTTCGCCTTCGCTATCACGTCCATAACTGTCGCCAGGCTCTCACCAACACCCGGATATGTGGGGTCCGGCTTCAAGAGGTCCCAGTATGAAGCTATCGTTGCAACGCAACCTGTAAGAACCACCAGGACATTGTTCTTGATGAGTTTCCTGATCAGTTCCACTGTCCTGTAGCCATAATCGTCCCGTGGGGTGACGCACCCGATCACTGCCGCAACTCCGCGGATATTCCCGTTCTTTATGTTATCAACAAGAGCACCTATCGGGTCTCCGGGCTTCACTTTGTCCAGAGCTTCGATGAGCTGCTCGGTGGAAAAACCACACATCATCTCATGCGGCTCATAATCGGGAATAAAAACCTTTGCATGATCCCTTCTGGCATAGTTATCAACTGCCATCTTTATGAGTTTCCTGCCGATCTCGGTAGCCCGCTCGGGCTCAAACTCAATATAGGTCGTCCCTTCCATCTTTGCCATAGGATCTGTCGTGACAATCGCTGTATGGAAGTGCTCGGCTGCATCAACGATTGCAGGCTGCGTACACTGGACCTCCACAACTACCAGCTCAATCGCACCTGTTGCTATCGCAAGCTCCTGCTGAAGTATATCGCCTCCGAAGTTGATACCTCTTCGCATCAAAACTTCCATGCCAGTGCAACACATCCCAACAACGTTGACTTTTGGCTCATGACCCGGATCGTCATTATACTCCTCAGCAGCTCGTATAACGACGTCTGGCAAGAATGGGATGTGTCCGTGAATCACCACATTGATCCTATCAGACTCTATTACGGTAAGGTTCGTCTTTACCTGCCCAACCTTCGGAACGCCAAGGAGAATATCCTGAACCGTTGTCGCAGGATACATCCCACAGTATGCATCCACAAGCCCTAATCGACACGCTCCAAGGAGCAAGTTCTCCATATCATGATCCATACCCATCGCAATCCGGTTCTGTGCCTCCATGATCTCAGGACATCCACCATCGATGAGTATCCCCTTCTCCTCCCAGAGCTTCCTACGTTCCTCCGATGCTTTAAAGAGCAGCATCTTCGGGACACCATCCAGCCTCGACAGGTCACCCATGATTGCATCTGCGACCCGGGCAGCTTTCTCACGATCTGTCTTGGCTCCATCCAATCCAAGACCTTCATACACGCTATCAAGCTTCGCATGATCGATGATCGGATATCCGCTTACTGATCCATCTCCTACGCCCTTTAAGATATTTGCGATCCTCCGTGCATGTCCCACATGCGCCGATGCGCCGATCGTTGTCTCTGAGACAAGATTCTTTGCGATGATGACATCTCTGTTCATTCCACAGACGCCGGTTCGCTTCACATCGACACACGGCCCCTGCTGACAGGTCATACATGTCGCCTGAAATGGCGCATCCTTCGAACGGGCATGGTTCTCCTTATATCTCTCCCAGACAGTCCTGATTCCAAGCTCTTTTGCTCTCTTGTGCATAGCCTCAGTCACAGGGTCTGAAACGAACTTCTCTTTGCTCATTCTTATGGAACTCCTTCTGGTATATCAATTGGATGTTACATGACTTTCAGGTATCTGGATTTTGCTGCCAACCTAAGTGAGACAAAACATCTACATACTAAATCTTATGGAGTGCCCATCAGGATCGCAGATATCCATCGTGTTCAATATGCGAAGACCTTTGTTAAGTTTATCCA
>JAYEGG010000029.1:0-5830 GCA_034658995.1 Methanobacteriota archaeon
TCGAGCGCACTCTGCGGTTAAATTCCCTGTTTGGTTGCAGTATGTTCCATGTTCCAGGTAGTTCCGGTATAGTGAAGTCCCTCGATAGTGGTTTTAGGTACCTGTGTAGTTACCATACTTATGTAGTGTTGCTGCCAAAATAGTTACCACAAACTTTAGATATAATGAAGATTCAATATAACATGTAATGGATACTACCGCTATCAGAAAAACCAAACCATATCAGGGGGAGACAATTGTCAAAGGACACACATACTACCGGCCGTTATGGATTATTTAAAATCTGTTAGTGGCAACAAAAAACAGGCGGCGAAGCCTTCGTTTTTGTGTGGCTTTCAAAGTCGGGTATAAGGAATAATAAATGATTTCATCACCATGACCCAACCTTAGTTGGGTCACCTTGACTTCCAACTGCCCACGTGAAATAGCGAAGAGCTTTTTCTTTAATCCTTATTCTTAACGCTGATAAAGTACACAATCCCGCACCATGGCACGCCCACGATGAGCAGTTTTGTCCACATGGATTTTGCATTCGTCATCTCGGTGTGGAATTTGTCGTTCGGGCGTTTCAGGCAGTCTATCAGCATAACTGCCCAGAACGCAAATATTAGTGTGACTATCGCCACGATGCCGTACATGCCAGCGGCAATCCCGCTCACGATTTCACATCCAGCGCTCTGATCCACTTATTAAGTGAGGTGCATCTGGTGGGTGTGCAATCGTCGATACAGCCGGCACAGGGGTCAAAGACGTCCCCTGCGGTCATCAGCTCGTATTTGTTGACGCTATCAACCTCGCCACAGTAGCTGATTTTGTAGGTCCGCACGCCACTGGTCACCACAGACTCGCGTCTTACCAGACTTTCGTCCAGCAGCTTGCGGATGGCACGCGAGCACTGCCTGCTGTTGATGCCCAGTTCCTTCCAGATCTGGCTCTGCAAAACACCATTTATGTTGCGGCGTATCAGGTCCAGTGCCTGTTCCTCGATCTCCTCCATCTGCCGTTTGCCTCCTATTCTACCGGGATGATCAGGATGATGTTGTTGCCGCGAAGAACGACTTGCTCAAGTGAACGCATCCGTTCTCCGTTAGCGATTTCTACGGTATCAAGCAGATGCAGGTTCAGATAGTCGTCCACGCTCTCAAGCGTACCTTCGAGCAGATGCTCGTCGCCCTTCATCTCGACCTGTATCCGTGAGCCGATCATTGATTGGACTTTCTTTGTTGGAAACATAATAACTCCTTAATAACTCATTTATAATTACTTAATTATAGCCCCCGGATCCCATAAGATTCGAGGGTCACTTCCTCGCTCAGATAGCCTGTGTGGTATGTCTTTCCGGCATCAAGGTCACTCACCGTGATCTCAGCTGGCGCAAAGATGGCTGTATCAATGTTGCAAAAGTCATATCCCGCAGCCTCAAACGTCTTGTAAAACGGCTTGCCATAGTTCTCTGCAACTTTGGAAGGCACCTGTTTGAATATCTCCTCGTCAAAGCCCCTGGTGGTGAGCACCACCGATCCGTAGTATATGATGCTGTCGTTTGTTGAGCCTATTGCACGCATCTCGTCGAGCATCACCGGAGCAATCGGCGCAGTCCCTGCGGCATGTTGGATATTCCTTGTGTCAAACCCAAGTTCGTGCAACCTGCGAATCCCGGTCTCGATCACCCTTCCTGCTACCTGAACAGAGCCAACCAGGCATGTGGTCGGCGCAACCAGCGCAACAACCTCATCAACATCAACCTTGCACTCGTCCGCGATGAACTGCATGATCTCTTCATCAGGGAGTTTGTTTGACTCAAGCGCGATGACCGCACACTCGGCATCGTCGTGATATGCTATCCTGTCAAAAATCTCGGTTGGTTTCCGCGCACGCGCACGCGCAGGTCCCGAACCCATCGCAACATATTCCCCGACACCGATCTGCCAGCCTGCTGTCTGTGCGCCGAGACACGCGATGCACGAATGGTCGGTGGCAACATCGACGAACGCAAGAGGCAGATTGCCGATCCGGCGCACACTAAGCGACGCAGTCCCGAGACCGCCCATACACGCCTCGATGAATCGTAAACCAGCTTCGTAGCTTCCTGAAACATCGATTCCACAGTCAACGACCGTCGATCCGTTGTCGAGCGTATGCACCTTGATCTTCAACTCTTCGCTCCAGCAGATCATCTCATCCACAATATCAACCGCAGCCTCATTCACCGATAACATGTCGATCACTCATGCGATATTACATTGTACCCGCATATAATCATATCGCTGATAGCCCCACGCGGATTCGAACCGCGGTCACAGGCTCCAAGGGCCCGCAGGATTGGCCACTACCCTATGGGGCTACGTGCGGATGTAGTAATGTGCTGATGTACTAATGTACTAATAGGTTGTGCAATATAAGAATAAATAACTATGTCGGACGCGGGGGTTGTTGCGATCAGGAACCTGATCCTGCTATGCGCATGTATGGGGCTTGTGGTTCTCATCGGATATCTTGGATACCCGCAGGCAAAATGCACTCTTGTCTGCTATAATACATCGGAACTGACGTTTTACATAGAAGGTGATCTTGATCCCAGGGATCAGATGCTGAATCTGAGCAGTTATGATACTAACACAGGAGTGATCATCAACAACGTGACTTATTCCATAACCCGGCAGGATCAACCGATAGATTCGCTGAACTGCGGCAGAAACAACATAACCGTCAGGTCAAACAACAAAACAACCGTGACAATGTCTTATGATGTGCAGTACACGCCGGTCATCGAACGGTTCCATATCGCAGGGCTTGAGGTCGGCGAGGAATCCGACTTCTTCATCTATTCAGAGGGTATTACGCGGTCATATATGTGCATAGAGGCGGAGAACGGCGATATCGTCTTTAACCAGACGTTCAACGGATCCAAAGTCCCGATCAAGATCGATGAAATCGGGAATTACGCAGTACACATGCGAGTGTACGGCGCAGGCTGGTCAGAGACATATTACTCGGAATTCACGGCGTTTGCCGGCATATCACAGATCATTGACAATGTGCCGCTGCTCAGGTCAAAGCCTGATGCGCCCGCATACCAGACAATGTTCCCGGTTACCATCGTCAGGGATGATTGCGGCATCCTGCTGCTTCTCAAGCGATCCGCAAACGGATACCACAGAACACTATCCGGGCGGCTGCTCCCGTATCTGTCGCACCTGCGATGCCGGGGCGGTTCAGCAGTAGCAGTCCGGTAAGGGGAGTTAGAGTGCTACTGATCACCCATAATGTTGCGCCTGATCTCCCGCACGGTCTTGTAATGCAGCGCAACGATCATGTTCGCGATCGAACCAAAGATGAACAACTGGAGTCCGGCGATGACGAGCAGCGTTGCCAGAATCGTGAGCGGGACATGTGTAACGTTGTGGAGCCATTCGTTCACCACGTAGATGCCGACCCCGATGCCTGAGACCATGAACAGCATTCCGAGCATTCCGAAGTAGATCATCGGATTATACAGTTTTGCAAGCTTGAATATGGTCATCCCGATCCTTGCCCCGTCCATGACCGGGTTTAGCTTCGTCGCAGCACCTTTTCGTCTCGGCAGGTATGTGATCGGAACCTCCACGATCCTTAAGTCCTTCTTGACGCACTCGACCGTGATCTCAGTTTCGACCTCAAAACCCGTGGCATCCAGTTCGATCCATTTATACGCATTCTTATTAAAAGCACGGTATCCTGACAGGATGTCCTTTAGTGACTCGCCATACGTAAGCCCGAACATCCGGTTAATAATCTTATTCCCAATTAAGTTGAGTTTTGTGAATGCGCCCGGCGAGAAGTTGGCGAGGCGATCTCCGATGACGTGATCTGCCTGCCCGGCAAGCACGGGTTCGAGCACCGCATCGATATCACCTGGCAGGTATGTGCCATCGCCATCGATCATCACCAGATATTCGTCATTGATCGTGGCAAATGCCTGCTGGACTGCCTGCCCCTTGCCTTTTCCGGTCTGAACGATCACCTCTGCACCAGCGCTTGCGGCAAGCTTGCGGGTATCATCAGTGCTGTGCCCATCGATCACCAGCACCCGGTAACCTGCTGACACAAAATTTTTCACGAGGTTAGAGATCGTCTCTGCCTCATTGAGCGTTGGCACAAGCACGCAGACATTGCCGCAAACCCCCCCGGCATCAGTCATGTTATTTTTATTGGGGTCTGTAACTCCCCTACTCGCGTGAGGGTGACTTCAAGGATGCCGTTGCGGCAGCTTGCGGTAGCGCTTGCCGGGTCAACTCTCGCCGGAAGTTCTACGGTCTCTTTGTATGTTTGGTCTTCGATCTGCATCCGTATCGTGAGTGTGCTTTCGGTCGCATCGAGGGATATCTCTTCCTTTTCGACATCAGCCAGCTCTGCAACCACCTGCACGCAATCATCAGTCTCAAAGACCTCAAGCAGCGGTCTTCGCCCCGGATACTCCTGAGTGTCTGCAGTCATTGGGCAACACCCAAACTCAAGAACCTCGGGTGCCTCCCCCGGGCGCTTTGTTATGGAAAAACCATACATTGCCGGGGCGACACTGTCAATATCTCCGATTTGTTCGATCAAATCTTCGATCATCTCATCAAAAATATCGAAATCGATAGGTTCATCGTCAGAACTTCTTTTTCGTCTCATGTGGCATCACTCACCGCATCTCTGGTTGCAACCATAAAAAGGTTACCGTTCAATCAGTGTGAATACGCATATCTCTTCAGGATTACGTTTTTCCTTGCAAAGATATGTGGTGTGGTAAATACTTGAAGATAAACCTGCAAGAAAGCCGCGAATAAAGTTGCAGTTATCCTCATCGGCGTTTAGCTCGAAGACTGCGCGCAGTGTCACCACAAATCCATTGTCCCTCGCAATCTCCATCTTTGTGAACCAGTCAGAAAACATCATGCTGCTCAGAATATTCTTGAAGATGGCGTCCTGATCCAGACCCTCTGGTATGTTCATCCGGCTGTAATATTTTTCTGCAAGCTGTTTGCCAAAATTGTATAGTATCCCCTCACTCCCCTTGCCGATCACATCAACGAGTGAATTCATCAGTAACACCAGGTCATCAGCCCTCGGATAGATTGGGATGTTGACGGTATCATTCCATTTCATGCTATTTGATATCATCCTATAACCTCATAACCTTTTTGACCTGTTCGGCAACATGTTGTAGTTCGATCGTCACCAGCCCAACGTTGGCACCATGATCAAGCAGTGCCAACAACGAAGCGTCATTCAGATTGAACACGACAATAATACCTTCGCCGGTATGAATGGTGGCATGATCAAACAGAGGCAAGCCAAGGTTATGAACCGATCTGTTTGCCAGCCCCACCAGTGATGCGTTGATCGCATGTGCGACCTGTGTATCATAAGAGTGGTCACGAAACCGATCCGCGATCTTAAGACCGTCTGCGGATGATATGACAATTCCGCGTAGGCATTCGACGCGGGAACTGACGTCCGCAAGAATTGTGTTCAATTGATCAATCGTCGTTAGGGACATGGCAGCACCATTGTTATATTTCAGGGAACAGGGAACCCCCTGCAAAGCGGTTAACATGCATAAGTAGAGTCTGACATTATATAAACCTGTTGGATTGCTGCCAGACACCTGTGTATCATAACATAATAACAATATAGCATCGAGACAGCACAGGGGCGTACATCGGTATGACACTTGATGCACGAATCAGGAGATTGTGCAACCACTTAGTAAGACAAACAAAGCCATTGAATGCGTGAACTTGTGATTTACGCATCGTTTTGATCGCCGTGCTGGGAAGATATTATTCTGGAATTATATAATAAT
>JAYEGG010000030.1:0-5816 GCA_034658995.1 Methanobacteriota archaeon
CCACGCAGGTCCCCGAGCTCCTTTGAGATCACCAGTGCATCTTCATAATACTCGATCGCTTTCTCGACCTGCCCAAGAGCGCGGTATGCAAGCCCAAGATTTCCAAGCCAAACTCCTTCACCACGCAGGTCCCCGATATCCTTTGCAATCTTCAGTGCTTCTTCGCTGCAATCAATCGATTTCTCGTAAAGACTAATCTGAAAGTATAGGCTCCCAAGCGAACCGAGCAGATACCCGCTTATTTCAGTCTCCGCGGGCAGTTCAGAGAGAAGTTTCTCTTTAAGCTTTATGCTGCGTTTGATTTCATCTATCGACTTGTATTCTGTCTCTAATGCGAATTCTACGAGAGCGGGTCTGGTCTCGCCCACGTGGGGCAGTTCCATGAACTCCACCACGCGGTTTCTGAATGCGAAGAAATCCGGAGCATCGCGACCGAGGCGTGAGAGTTCTTCTTCAGTTACCCAGAATACTACCTTAACGTGATCTTCAACAAGGTTTTCTCGCTTAAAATTCAGGAATTGGAGAGCTTCTGGAAAACCCTTCTCGATGTTGCGTACGAAAAAGACCGTGTCATCAGAATTTGTTGATGAGAAGAATGCGGGCAAGTCTTTATGTTTTCCTGCATCAACGCCCGCAACTTGCAGCCCTTGCCTATTCAGGAGCGCACTGAGAGATCTTTCCACATCACTACGTAAGAATTCGCTTAGATAGAGGGCAAAGAGAATAGAGGCTTTGTTGTGCTTATTTGCACGATTCAGATGATTACTGAGCCGCAGAACTCTCGTGCTGAGAGTATCCGTATCTTTCGCTTCGATCATGTATCTAAAACGTTCTCAAGTGTGGGATGTATGTCATACCAGTTTTCGTCATTCTCATACTCCAAAACACTCAGATTGTGCAACAAATGACCGATCTTTTCTATTCCTCGTATATCATTGTTCTTATAGACTTCTTCAAGGATATCGTAATCCCCTGTCTGTAGGATCCGCTTAAAATCGCTTCTTATCACCCGTTCTGCCCTTTTTACATCCTCTTTTATTATACAATCTCTGCCGTGTTCTATCGCGCTGCCGGCTGCTATCTGCATGATACGTGCAGTCTCTCTGAAGACCCCTGCACCAATTTTGATGACTAAATCGACCGCATCTGGTTTGATTAAGTCTTTTTCCAGTCGTTTGAAGATGAATGTCTTCAGCATGGCATATCCGGGTTCGTATCTGCTTGTTCTATCGTTCTTGACATGCAACTTGATATTTGGAAGGGAAAACTTGTGATCCCTTATCGCAATGAATTCCTGAGCGAAGAACATCGAAATCGGGACTGTATAAATTATATGGCATATCGGTTGGGTGATAGCCGTCTGATTATTGTAAAAAATTTCCGTTGCCTGCTCTAAATTTGGTTTATCCAGATCATCGATTATGACCAGAACACTCTTCCCTTCTCTGCCTTCAATATCTGCAACGATTAAATTTATCTTGTCGATCAGTTCGGATAGACGGGGTTCGATTGTTTGCCTGATGATGTTTCTGGTGGTAGCCTCTGCTCGTATCTTTGCCATCACAGAGACGAAAAATCCCTGTATCCCACCCCCAACCGATGTCTCAAAGGAACTCTCTTTTTCGCGCACCCACTCGATACTGTTTCTCCAGGCTTCGAGATCCGTCATAAGCTCCGGTCTCAATTCTCGCCCTGCACCTGTATACTGGAGGAACAACTGCGCACCTATCGAAAAAAGCACATCAACATAGTTGAGATTGTTCACATCGCAGACATCTCTCACCGAATACTTCACAACAAAGAATTTCTGTCGGATCTCCGCATCAGCAGCAAGCCGGTTGAGCTCGGTTGACTTACCGCACCCCCTATGACCTGAGAAAAAGTATTTGGGCGGCTGCCGGTGTGTACGCAGAAGCGCGTTAATCAGTTCATTAAGGGGTTTACCAACGGGCTCCATATAGAACGGACACCCAGCCGGCAGAGGATAAACCGGATCAAAATTACTCCATGCAAGATCGAGATCTTCGGCAACGATGAACTCCTCTGACATCTTTGATTCTCCTGGCTTTTATTGATAAACTGAAAGACCTCATTTCAGGAGCTTTTCAGCCCCACAAAACGAAAGTACCTCCATCGTCTGTAAATGATCGCTTTAGACCGCATCCTACTTAACATTTCGTGTAAGATTAAAAAAACCCCATCTCGATCCCTAATAAGTATCCCCAATCGTCAGATGCACCGGACGGGAGAGTTCACAACCATACGTCGTTGGAAAGAACATGCTCAATACCAGTTGGTAGGAACCACGAGATTACACGGATTTCCACAAGATTTCTGTATTAATCTCGTGTAATCATGTGTAATCTCGTGGTTCGATATGTAGATATCCACACAATATTGAATGAGTACTTCGGAGAGCCCATAATTCATCATCGCAGCGATCGGTTCAACCATCACTGCACTGACCTGCCAGAACTCCAACCACAATCCCGAAACCTAAGAATCCCCCTGACTTTCTGATGTGCCGAGCCGAACCACCGGAAATCATTAAAACCAATCCAGACATAATCGTAGTTAATGAATATCAGAATATCTGATCTCACCGATCCGGGAGACGTGTCGCACCCTGCAGGTCTGGCAATGTGCCGGGAGTTTTTCGGGGACGTGGTGTCATGAGTCGTGGTGAACCCGGATATGTAGACCGCATCAATACGCATAATGTGATGCTTGCGTCGGTCGTTGTTTTCAGCGTACTGTTCATGATCATGATTATCGGAATGCTCATACCGTTGCTCAAGCCGGGCGCAGTGCTTGATGCAACGTGGTTCAACGAACGAACCGCGCTTCCGACGCTTGTTCTGGCGATGATGCTTGGTGTGTGTCTGCTTGTCCCGGATGTTGCGCCATTGAGGATCGTTGGCGTAGTTATCGCAGTGATTCTTGCAACCGTGTTCTTTGCGGTCGTTTCCCCCCTCGGAAATCTTCCGATTGATGCGTCGATGCCGATACTTGTGTTTGCCCTGCTTGCAGTGTTTTACAAGATCTACCGGACATATAGTGCAGGATCCAGGTCGATGCTTCGCAGAATAAGCCCGCATATCATCCATCTCGGCATCGTACTGATATTAATCGGCGTGGTTGTGAGTACAAACATAAGGATCGATGGATCTGAGGTGATCCAGGAAGGCACTATTGGCACGTACGCGGGGCAGCCTTATGCGGTTAAGGTCACAAAGATCGCGAGCCAGTACGAGGGCGCGCCTTACGGGGAATACCCGGGTTCATCGTATGTAACGCAGGTCAATTTTGAGTTATATTCAGGCGACCGGCTGATCGACCGCGACGAGGTTAAATACATCACTGATTTCAAGTGGGGGCAGTCGTATGCCACGAATTATGTGTATCGGTCGCTCACAAAGGAAGTTTTTATAACCACAAAGATGACCGAGGGCAATCTCGCCAATCTGTACATGCGCACGGCGCCATGGATCACAGCGGTCTGGGGCGGCATCATAATAATGTCAGTCGGGATCGTCCTGCTCATGTACACTGCCGGACGAGCGAGGACAGCGCCGGACAGCAAAAAAGACGGTGAGGGCAAAGCTGGTAAAAACAGTAAAAGCAAAAACGGCAGGGGTAGCCGGGGCAGGGAAGACCTTGACCGGAAGTACGAGCGTCTGCTGCGCACCGAACTTGATATGATGAAGCAAGCAAAAAAATGAAGAAATGAAGACGATAATCATAGGCGGCGGGTTGACCGGGCTTGCGGCGGCGTACAAGCTGCTTAAAAACAGGGTTTCTGATGTGACAATCATTGAAAAGGACATGGAGCCTGGCGGGATGGCTGCAAGTTATCATATCGGCGATTATCACATCGAAAAATATTATCATCATATCTTTGAGAGCGACACTGAATTGATCAGCCTTATAACTGATATGGGGCTTGGAAAAGACCTGCGATGGCTCAAGGGCACCACAGGGTATCACATCAATGGAAAAATCTATCCTATGAACACGCCGCTTGAACTGTTGCGATCGCCGCTCTCGGTTGTTGATCTGATGTGGCTTGCACGGATCGTTCTTGCGATCAAATGGAAAAAAGATGTCTCCGGACTTGATGATGTGACCGCAAAGGAGTGGATCCTTGATAATGCGGGAAACTCGGTGTACGAACGGTTTTTTGAGCCGCTCCTGCGAAGCAAGTTCGGGAACAACCATGACCGGGTGTCGGCTGCATGGTTGTTTGGGCGCATCAGGATCAGGTCGAACCGTTCGGCAAGCGGAGAGCGGCTCGGGTATCTCCGTGGCGGGTTTTACCGGTTTATAAAACGGCTGACCGACTCGATAATCGAGATGGGCGGCGAGGTCAGGACGGCTTGCGAGGTATCAGGGATCCTTGTTGCAGGCGGCGCCGTGTGCGGCGTGTGTGTGAGCGGGGGCGAATACGGGAAGCCTGATTGTGATGTCGTGATCTCAACAGTCCCACCACACACACTTTCCAGACTGGTTCGGACCGGGGCAGGGGCTAATGAGGGGGCTGGATCCGGATTTCAGGGGATGGCTGATGTCCCCTACCAGGGCACAGCATGTGCGCTCTTTGGCATGGACAAACCACTGCTGAATAACACTTACTGGCTAAATATAAAATCGGATGTGCCTTTTGGTGCGGTGGTCGAACACACAAACTTCCTTCCGGTGGCAGACTATGGCGAGCATCTGGTGTACGTGACTGCCTACTTACAGGACGCTGACGATCAAAGATGGCGGTGCACCGAACAGGAAGTCATCGACTCGTACCTAAGCGGGCTTGAGAGGCTGTTTCCGGATTTCAGCAAAAACAACGTCCGATGGTGGCGGATTACGCGACACATCGACACGGCGCCCGTGTACCTGACAGGCTACGCACGAAACATCCCGCCCTATTCGACCGATCTTACCGGGCTATATCTTGCAGGCATGTTTTCAGACGCCAACTATCCGGAACGAAGCATGAACGGCTCGATCCTGGCGGGATTTGAGTGCGCTGATGAAATTATGGGGGACCGGGATCTTTTTTGCGTGACACCGGAATCGTGCTGACAAAACACCAGGGGGAACAGCAGTTAGTAGCTGCGCGATACAACCCCTTGATTTCAACTGGAGAATGGCAACCGGTAGCCACAGTCAACCACTGCGCTTGCTGCAATGATATCACTGCACACCTAAGAATTGGTGCGTGGTTAGCTAACCACAAGGTAACTACACAGGTGCCTAAAACAATATCACGCAACCTCGCTATACCCACATAGCTTGACACGGGACACTAATCGTTGCTGTGACGCCTGACGAAGGGACATTCCGCAGGCTTGCGCTTACATGGGGTGTTGTCCCGCAGATGCCCCCGATAGTGACCGAGAACACTGACAAGATGGTTGCGGCATCGATACGGTCTGCGATGTATGCCGGGTTCGCGAACATGATGGACAGGGTGGTGCTATACTTCGCACTGCCACAAACCCGAGCTTTTTTGATGGTCGGTTGGATGACAACAACATGAAGGACGTGATGACAGAGATGATCCCCTTCGCGTCTCTCGCGCCCTTGCGCCTTCGCGTTAAATCGAGAACGCAAAGACGCGAGGGCGCAACGACGCAAAGAACGAAAATCGCAGTTTATGCCGGTGTCGAGTATAACAGCCGGCGGGCCCATCTTCTCTGCCGGGACTACCAATTCTGATCAAGACTCATGCAGTTGGAGGGTGAGCCGCGTAACGATCTCGTTTGCGCCGTGATGTCTGCCGGTAAGCACGATTGCATAATATATCGCTGCAGGGGTGC
>JAYEGG010000031.1:0-5800 GCA_034658995.1 Methanobacteriota archaeon
GTACGTGTTTAGCTAACCACAAGTTACAGCCAAACACATACGGAACCACAAGACTACACCGATTTCCACACGATTTCTGTGTTCATCTTGTGTAATCTCGTGGTTTTTTCACCTCAACTAAACACATACGCTTACTTTATCAGTTCGAGACGCTGTCCTTTGACCGTCAGTCGGCATGACCGTCTTGCAACGCCTCTGATGAGTGCTGAACTCATATCAAGGGCTCTGGATAATCCCACCATCGAGCGGTTGCCTTTTGTAACCTCATCCTCGATCGCATCGACCATTTCAGAGATTTCCGCGTCGCTCTTGAAGGTTATCATGATTAGGTCGCTCATATCCTTGACCGAACACTGAAAATTCGCATGTAACTTCGAATACGTCGTTGTGTATTCCTTGTCTGGTGTTTTCCCGGGTTCTGGCATCCGCCACTGGCTTTCGATCAAACCGCTCTTTCGCAGGATGTCAAGACTCTGCTTGACGTCCGCGCCAATGCGCTCTGAGAGTTCCTGCTCGGTCACCCATCCATCAGACAGTTCATCAAAGACTTTCTTGTGGGTATTTGAGCCAAAGGTTCGCAGCAACAATACCAGATCAGAGGGGTCGTTTATGAGTTTTGTTCGCTTTCCCATTGGCGTTGCCATGTTTAACTACCTACATCCTTGCTAGATTGTCCAGAAAAGCCTTCGCATCAGTCGCATCACCATGCACAAAAACAATGTTCATTTCGCCGTTCACTTCGATCACCATTTTGTCAAGCAACTTTCTTCTTGCACGAACCCTAATATTGTTTTCGGTGTACATGCGACTTGCATCACTGTAGTACAGATCGTGACCATCTTCGACGCGGGAGACTTTGAAACCCATTTTTGTCAGCGTGTCAGTAATATACACCAGCGTGATATCTTCATCGTATTGCCTTATGATCACATCGCACCTCGTTTTTTGGCAAACACCCTGGAATAGACCGGAAATATTTTAGTATATCGGCTCAAGCTCGTCTATATGGGCAAACGCATCATCAAGCTGTTTCTTTGACTGTTCTCGCTTGTCCATCTCAAAACGAATCGCATCCGCGGCGGAGGCATACAATTTCTCAAGTTCTGGCACCGAATTCAGAGTAAACAGAGATAACACCTTTGGTCTGCCTTTTTTAATAAGAACTCCTTTGAAAACCTGCCCGACATCCGTAGAAAGCTCTTCAACAGTCTTGGTGATCAGATCAAGATCAAGATACTTCTTGTCGCCCTTAATGATCAACATCGCACGGGCGCCTTCGTTGTACACATTCGTGGGGAATAGAAGCCCGCTTGGCTTGAAACTCCCGAGAATCGCGGACTTGATCGTGCCCTCTTTGCCTGCCTCGTAGTAGCCCATGGTCCCGATACCGATTCCACCATTCATCACGGTCTTCAGGTCGCCGAGGTCTGTGACCATCAGCATCTCGCTGTTGAGTGCCTCGATCAGGAAGAGCACCCGCATTGCGACCGAGGTGTTGATCTTGTCATAAGCGGACTTGATGTCGCCGGCGTATTTCTTCAGGTACTGGTTGTCCACAAGCAGTATCCCGTTAGGACTCTCCGCGACTAACTCCCGTATGCAGAAAGCCGTATTCTGCATGAAGATGGAACCTTCTTCCCTGAACGGAAGTACCGCGATACAGATGATCTGGGCGTTGTATGCTTTCTTCAGTTCTTTCACAAGAAGCGGCGCAAATGAGGACCCGCTCCCGCCCGCTGTGGATGTGATGACAAATATAAGATCAAACGACCCTCTTTTGTCGATTTCACTCATAATCTTCTCTTTATTGTCATCAAAAACCTTTTTCCCGAGTGTGCGGTTCGCGCCGACACCGTGCAGGTGCGGGACGTGAAAACGGTCCTTCGCACGCGTATCGGTCAGACCCTTCAGGTCGTTGATCGCGGTATTGATTGCGATCGTCTTGACCGAGGCGGGAAACTTCTGGCGCGAGTAATATTTTGCAAACGTGCCACCGCTTCCGAATGCTTCATGATTAACCGCATCAAGCACCCGGTTTCCGCATTGCCCAAGTCCGAGAATGAGTATGTTCAGCATATTATTCGTCTCTTACCTAAAATGAATATTCTCTGCGTCTTTTTATGAGCCATAACAGTATTAAGAGTATCGGAATTGCTGCAAGAATATATATGTAATATTTATCAAAACCCGACCGCTCTGCCCAGAACTCGCCGCTCGCGCTCGCTTCCGCATCAGCCCACAGCACATCCATCTCGATTACGTGCTTTCCTGGCTCGTAGGCGATCATCGTGACATCATACTCCACAAAGTCGCCAGGCTTGATCGATTCGTACACAGGATCTATCTCGCCATCCGCCACACGCACATCATCAGGCAGATGGCTCTTAATGGTGACTCTGCCACTGGTGGCGTTTCCGGTGTTATCGATCCTGATGATTGCAGGAAACCTGTCGCCGCAGGTTATGACGTCGTCATAAGACTCAATCGTAATCATAATCCCAAGTTCCGGCGCCAAAACCTCCTCTGCCACGATCACAAGCACGTTGCTTGATGACTCGGACGAATGTGATGCGCCCGACTCGCTCTTGTAGTTTAACAGGGTCGGGTTTAATTCGTACGTCCCTGGCTCTGCATCAACGATTCTAAGATCGTAACTAACCCGCTCTGTCGCGCCTGCTGCGATGTCATCAAGGGTGGTAGGGCAGCCCTCCATGTACGTCCCCGTGATAGCGGGTTCGTCCAGCTCGATCTCTGATGCAGTCCCGTTCCCATCGTTCTTGATCTTGAATGTGACCCCCACCGTCTGCCCCTGCTGCACACTGGATATGTCAAGCGTTCGTGTGATCTTGAGTTTGGGTATGGTCACGGCTTCAGTCTCATCCTCAGTCTCCTCGGGCTCAACCTCATAATAATTGGTCACTCGCCAGTCGGCAGGTCCGGTAACATTGAATTCAACTCTATTGCCCCCTCGCACCGCGAGCACCTCGATATATATGTAGCTACCACCGTATGTCTTGTAATCAAACGACGGGCTATCGCCCTTGTATATTGTGTGCGCCTCTGCAAGCCTCATGTAACTTGAGATGCGAAACTTTGCAGAACCGACAAAGGCAGCATTTACCTCAACAACCTCTATTTTTATATCGTTGTGGATCTCTATCCCTTCGTTGACCCTCAGATCATCATCAAAGATTCTATGATCTGCCGCCGTAGCCGCCATCGAAAATGTCAGCACAAAAAGAGTTGCGATTACCAGAATCCTGACGCCATTCATTGGTATCAGACTGCCGTTTTATATTTTATAAACCTTGCGAAGTTAGCACTGTAGTTGACCAATGCTTTTTCAGGATTGCAGAGCGAAGGATCCGGGCGGATCAAAATCGAGGGTCAGTAGATCGGCTCAAGTTCCTCGATACAAGCGAATGCGTCATCAAGCTGTTTTTTTGACTCCTCGCGCTTGACAGTCTCGGTGCGGATCGCGTCTGCTGCGCTGGCGTACAGGCTGTCGAGTTCAGGTATCGAGTTCAGGGTAAACAGCGACAAAACCTTTGCAGGACCTTTCTTGACGAGAACGCCCTTGAAGACCTGCCCGACCTCCACAGAGAGTTCCTCGATGGTTTTATTGATCAGGTCGAGGTCGAGGTACTTCTTGTTGCCCTTGATGATCAACATCGCACGCGCACCCTCGGTGTACACGTTCGCAGGAAAAAGGAGTCCGCTTGGCTTGAAACTTCCGAGAATGGTGGCTTTGACCGTGTTGCCGTTGTCAGACTCATAGAATCCCATGGTTCCAATTCCGACGCCCCCGTTCATCACGGTCTTCAGGTCGCCAAGATCGGTGACCATCAGCATCTCGCTGTTGAGTGCCTCGATCAGGAAGAGCAGTCGCCGTGCAGTCGTTTCATTGATCTTGTCGTAAGCGGATTTGATGTCGCCGGCATATTTCTTCAGGTACTGGTTATCCACAAGCAGTATCCCGTTGGGTTTCTCTTCGATAAGTTCCCTTATGCAGAAAGCCGTGTTTTGCAGGGATATGGAGCCTTCTTCCCTGAACGGGAGCACTGCGATGCAGACGATCTGGGCGTTGTATGCTGCTTTCAGCTCCTCCACCAGACGCGGCGCAAACGATGAGCCGCTTCCACCCGCTGTGGATGTGATGATAAATATCAGATCAAACGATCCCCGTTTATCGATTTCACCCATGATCAGTTCTTTGTTGTCCTCAAAAACTTTCTTTCCGAGTGTACGGTTTGCACCGACGCCGTGCAGGTGCGGAACATGGAACCGATCCTTCGCGAGTGTGCATTTCAGCCCTTTCAGATCATTGATCGCGGTATTGATTGCGATCGTCTTGACCGAGGCGGGAAACTTCTGGTTCGAGTAATATTTTGCGAACATGCCGTTGCCCCCAAACGCCTCGCTGTTGATTGAATCAAGTATCCGGTTACCGCATTGTCCCAGTCCAAGAACGAGTATATTAAGCATATTAGTTACCCCGCATCTTCTATTTAATAGGAATACTCCCTATGTCTCCTTATAATACCCATCAATAATAAGCCTATCGGAACGGCTGCCAGAATATGCGGGTAATATATAGCCAGACTCGACCGTTCTGCCCAGAACTCGGCACTCGCGCTCGCCTCCTCATCAGCCCACATAGCATCCATCTTGATCACGTGCTTTCCTGACTCGTAGGCAATCAGCATGACCTCATACTCCTCATACTCACCGGGTTTGATTGATTCGTACACCGGATCTATCTCACCATCCGCGACACGCACATCATCAGGCAGACGGCTCTTGACGGTGACCCTGCCACTGGTAGCGTTTCCGGTGTTGATGACCCCAATAGTCGCAAGGAACCTGTCGCCGCAGATTATAACGTTGTCGTCAGACTCGATCGTGATCCCAACCTCAAGTGTTGGCACCTGAACCTCTTTTGCCGTGACTTCAATCGTGTTGCTTGATGACTCGGACGAATACGCTGCGCCTGTCCCGCTATTGTAGTTTAGCAGGGTCGCGCCCAGTTCATAAGTTCCAGGTGGGGTATCAACGACCTTGAGATCATAACTAACTCTCTCAGTCGCGCCTGCCGCGATATCATCGAGAGTGGACGGACAGTTTTCCTGATACGCGCCTCTTAGTAGTGGTTCGTCCAGTTCGATCCCTGATGCAGTCTCGTTTCCTGTGTTCTTAATCTTGAATGTGACCTCAACCATCCCCCCCGGTTCCACCTGATTTCTATCAAGCGTCCGTGTGATCTCAAGCTCTGGCACAGTCACTGTTTCGGTAGCAGACTCAGACTCCGTTTTAGCAGCTTCAGCCTCATAATAGCGGGTTGCTCTCCAACCCTTCGGTCCGGTAACCTGAAGAAGCACGGCATCACCATACACCGAGACCACCTCCAGATATATACAGGTACCACTATATGTCTCGTACCTAGTTGGCATATCACCCATAAATACCTTAACAGTCCGTGCAAACACTTGTGGACTTGATATACTGAACTCGGCAGAGTCAACAATATCTTCTGTTGTGTCAACAACCTCTATTGTTACACTGTGCTGGATCTCAACACCTTCACCAACGTTCAGGTTCCGCTCAAATATCTGCTCGCCAGAATTGTCTGACGCAGCGGCAGTCATGATCAGCGGAGATAACAGCAGGATAGTTGCAGCCACCACCAAGTAGCTTAACCTCGGCGCAGTTGGACTATTTTGTTTATTTTTGAGTCGTAGAGTTATATTTGACACCCCCCGGTAAAGAATCAATTCGATAAAGAACCAATTCAGTAGCCCCG
>JAYEGG010000032.1:0-5777 GCA_034658995.1 Methanobacteriota archaeon
GCGGAATCCCAATGCATATCTATGTAGTAAAATGTTTGATCAATAGTGCTACAGCGGATTGCATCCTCCTCGCCATCGGTTGCAATATGGTCATTCCCCTGATCAAAATCTAATAACAAATTATCAAGATCTGCATCATTAGCATCTGGAATTACAACCGCAATATAAATATTGTCGTCGTCGTTCATCACGTAAAGCTCGCCTTCCTTTCTTGATTTTGGGTCCTCGTAACCATTGAGAGTTATTGACATCTTATTTGTCCACTCTCCCGGACGAATTATACCATCAATCTCCGGAGGTTTTGTTGTGTAATCCGAGACCAGGACTACTGAGACTACATTCTCAAAGTAGGAGAAGGCGTTTGCAGCAGAATTAACAGTTACTACATCAGTGTCCCCATCCCCATCAAAATCAGTAGCGTAGATACCAGATGGTTCCTCTCCGGTCACATAATCTACTGGGTCCGAAAATGTTCCATCACCACTGTTCGCAAAGCAAGAGAAATATCCATCCACGTGAAATAAGTAGTGCGTAGTTACTACATCATTGTCGCCATCATTATCGAAATCCGCAGCATATATGGAAGTGGAGGTTCCAGAGTATGGTTTGTAATAAGCCCCTATTGAAAATGTCCCATCACCGTAATTCTCAAAGTAAGAGAAGCCATTGGAAATGGTGGTCACTATGTCTGGGTCTCCGTCACCATCGAAATCTGTTGCATGGATACTATCTGTCGTCCCCTGTCCTATATCGTAATCCTCTTTTGCTGAAAATGTCCCGTCACCTTTGTTTGTAAAGTAAGAGAAGGCACCCCCATACATAGTATCACCCCGACCAGCGGTCACCACATCCACATCACCATCACCATCGAAATCTTCGGCATGGATGTCTTTTGGCATTTCTCCAGTTTTGTAATCCACCTTCTCCAGGAATGTTCCATCGCCTCTATTTGCAAAGTAAGAGAAGGTGTGCGAAAGAGAATTGGTAACTACCACATCTACATCACAGTCACCATCGAAATCTGCAGCGTGGATGCCATGAGGTCCCCATCCTGTTTTATAATTAACCTTTTCTGAAAATATTCCATCGCCAATGTTTGCAAAGTAGGAGAAATTTCCTGCCCACAAACCACCACTATCCGCGGTTACCACATCCATATCACCGTCACCATCGAAATCTGCGGCATAGATGCCTTGTGGAGCCTCTCCAGTTTTATAATCCACTTTTTCCGAGAAAGTTCCATCGCCTTTGTTTGTGAAGTAAGAGAAAGTGCTCGATTCACGATTGGTGGTCACGACATCTTTGTCGACATCACCATCGAAATCTGCTGCATAGATTCCGTATGGACATCTCCCTGTTCTGTAATCTACTTTATCTGCAAATACTATCGCTGCACTCGCTGTTCCACCAAGAACCACTGACAGAACCATGCAAATCGCCAATGCCTTCACTTCCTTATTCTCCTTTTCCATCATTTTTCACCTCTCTTTTCATAAACTAAATGCGGTGCCAGGAGGCACCACATAATCCTTCAATCTAACACGTCTCCGGTTTCGCCATACCCGCATCCGCCGGAGACTCCCACAATGGTGTGGACTTGTCAACCAGCCATTTCCGGATCAGTGTCGAGTCCTTAAGGTTCACCTCGCCGTCATCCAGCGTGTCAGCGCACCTGAACCGATCCTCATCGAGATCCCTCTCGTCAACGAGGTAGAGCTTGATCGCTGTTGAATCCTTGAGCGAGACGCAACCGTCCCCATTGACATCGCCCTCCATGAGTTTGCTCTCGCTCACAGTCAACGTGACAGGCACTGTCACCGGATCCTCATCCAAATCGTTGCTCGATATTACGATCTTCGCGCTGTAATCCCCGGGGTTCAGATCTGTTGCGTCGATTGTTACGGTGATCTCATCGCAACTGCCGGGCGCAACCGTGCCACTTGTTTTGTCCACAGATAACCATCCACCGCCATCAACCATCACCGCTCGTATCATGTAGTCCTCCGCATGCCACGGCGACCATCCGTCCGTATAATCCCAGCTACGTCTGCCGATCGGAGGATCGCTGTCGTATCCGATGGAGGGTACACCGCCCTGTCTCCAGTACATTGCGATCACAAAGTTGTCAGGAACAGTGATACCACCCATATCCAAATCGTACCAGCCGTCGCTGACCGGAGTTGCCATACCGGATCCTATCTCGCTTCCAGGCGTACTTCCGGTCCATCCAAGCACGCTCCAGTCGAACGAGTTGTCTGGCGCACTCTCGTTTATCTCGAGATAGAACCTGGCGGTCTTGAGCGTGTCATAATCAAGGCTTGTGAAGTGGACTGCCACGCCGCATCCGGCAGTATCCCATTGGTATGCGCCGTCGGCTTCGCCGTCATCATACCCGATCTCCTTGTCCGCTGATATCGCGATCTCACTCGCGGACGGCGTGGCGGTAATGGCAGCTATCGCTCCAACCTGCTTTTTGACCCCCTCCGGACTCCATGCAGCTTTGCTTGTCGCAGTAACATCGCAGTCTGTTGCTGTTGCCATATATGATACTGAGACGTTGTACTCCGGATCTCCGGTGCCATTGTTGCAGATCGCAAGTGCAACACTTGCGATCGCATCCGGCGGCAATTGCAGATCGATCTCCGCTGGCGTTATATCGATATCACCACCCCCGCCGCTGCCGCCATCGTAGTCGATGGCGTCTCTTTCAAGATCGCACACGGAATCAATGCATATACTGAGGTCGTATTTCCCGCCTGCGCCCTGTTCGGGGGGTGCAACTTCCATCACATATCGATCTGTTTTTTCAGCAATGGTGAGAACACTGGCTTGTTTACCACCAATTTCTACTGTTAAGTTGTCTCTGAAGTCTTTGAATCGGTCTGTAGCCAGTTCTGGTATAAAGACCCCATCATACCGATTGATTTCAAATTCAAGGGTCGTCCTGATCGGATCATTGTTGGAACCCGCATTCACCGGAGCTGCCTCTGTGGGCTTGAGAATGTTCAGAATCGAGATGCCTGTGGTTTCAAGTGTATACTGCCCGGTGCCAGACCAGCCCTGATCATGTCCTGCGACGATCACGGTGAGATTGTCCAGTTCTCCTGAATCAGTCTCTCGATATGTTCCGTACCATGGATATGGCACCCATCCACCCGATAACGGGGTTTCTATGACTTCGTAACCGGAAGCGCTGGCTGGCACCGCATGAACCTTGAAGTCGGAGGGTCCATCACCCGTGAATTCTCCCTTGAGCGTGCCCACATTTGCCAGATCCAATTTAACGTAATCCGCTGCCCATTCGTTTACAGCGCCCGATACGTCATCCTCTCCACCTCCAAAGTCCCGCGTCGTTGCATTGGCATGTATGCCGGGATACGTTGTATATCCGTACAGGTCGCTCAAGCTCATATCGTTTAAGTAATTGGCGATGACCCAGTTGTTGAATATGTCAGGGAACCTTTCGGCATATCCGTGGTCAGAAAGAACATTGTTTATCCCTTCAATCCCGTTGCCCTCCTCAGCCACCAGATCCTTTATAAAACGTTCATGGTCATGACCACCAGATCCTGAGAGATCACCATATTTCTCAGATAAATATAGCGTCCACAGGTAGCTGGCACCATAATCGCCGATTGTGCCATCCCATGAAGTCAACTGTATGTCAGGATCGTTCAGGAACGTCTTTGCATGACCATACGTTTCGTGTTGGTGGTACACCGCATAGATGGCATAATCCGCACACCCTTCATCGACCCACGTCTCTTCGTCTGCATCGTGATTCCAGTGTACACAATGCTGGAATTCGTGAGCAACAACGCCTTCGTCGCCGATAAGTGCATCTATGTATATGATCTCGATATGATCAAAAGACGTCTCTTGAGCAGGCCAGAAGTAACCACCAACACGATCCTCTGGTATATCCAGGAGTAAAATATATATTTTGGGATCATTATCTACATCAGGAGGATCGCCGAATGTGTCTGTCACTCCCCCATATATGGCATCGCTGAATTCGCTTGCCCAGCGATCCACAATGGCTTGATCCACAGTCGCATCAACATCAACATAAACATGACAATACTCAGTCGTATCATTCCTCAAATCTGCAGTGACTTGGTAGTACGACGGACAAGCAGCCCAGAATGTTTTCTGATTCTGCTGCCGTACTCCTATCTCGGTTGCCGAAGCTTTAACTTCTACATATAACTGTTCCCATTCCTCTGGCGAAAGGTCCGGTATCATGGGAGTGCCACAGATTATAGTATTGTTCTCTATGTCCCCGGCTTTCTGATCGTTTCCACAAACTAATGACACACTATTAACAAATAATATCAAGGTACCCAGGGCGAGTATCAGTTGTTTGGTTCCCATCCCATCCACCTCTTATGTTCTATATTTTGTATAAATTAAATGTGGTGCCAGAAGGCACCACACGATCGTTCAAGCTAACACGCCACCGGTTTCGCCATATCATCGTCTGCCGGAGACCCCCACAGTGGTGTGGACGGGTCGACCAGCCATTTCCTGATGAATGTCGAGTCCTTCAGGTTCACCTCGCCGTCATCCAGCGTATCAGCGCACCTGAGCTGACTCTCGTTGAGATCCATCCTGCCAACGAGGTAGAGCTTGATCGCTGTCGAGTCCTTGAGCGAGACACAGCCGTCACCGTTGGCATCGCCCTCCATGAGCTTGCTCTCGCTCACGTTCAACGTGACAGGCACCGTCACCGGATTTTCATCCTCATCCGGATCGTTGCTCGATATAGCAACCGTCGCGCTTTGAGTCCCGGTTTCCAGATCCGTCGCGTCGATCGTTACGTCGATCTCATCGCAATCACCGGGCGCAACTGTGCCGGATGTCTGGTCCACGGATAGCCATTCACCCGTATCACACGATATTGATATGTTGTAGGTCAAATCTTCGTTGCCCCCATTACGAATCGTAAGCGCTTCACTGCCACTTCCGTTCAGCGGCAACTCCAGATCGATCGCAACTGGCGTCACATTGATATCCGGCTCACCAATCGAACACACAAACGCCCGGATCATGTAGTTCTTTTCGGGCTCACGATCCCATGCGTACCCTGGGTATGCCCATGGATAACTCCAGCTACAGTCGGCTGGAGCGGTAGTATCGGTCCATAAGCATGGCGCACTTCCATGTATCCAGTGCATTGCGATCACAAAATCCTCCGGAACATTGATACCGCCCATATCCACATCATGCCAGCCATGTCTGGTTGGGTTTGTTGTTCCGGATGCTATCACGTCCCCCGGCTCATTTCCGGGCTCATTTCCGGTCCAGTTACGCACGCTCCAGTTGAACGAATTACTGGGTACACTCCCATTTAGCAGTATGTTGAATCTGGCAGTTTCAAGCGTTTCATATTTGTCAGGTCTTGTAAAGTGAACCGCAAAACCATACTCTCCACCACCGACTACATAATTCCAGCAGTCCTCTGCCAAATCATCGTCGTACGCGATCTCCTCGCATATGTCCCGGACTGCAAGATCGTCGGTTTCCAGCAGGGCTCCGGTGCCGGGCATCAGCACAGCACGGCTTGCCTGCTCCTCTGCGCATATACCAGTCGCTGAAAGTGCAAGTACCGCAAATAGCACCAGCACAATAGAGACCATTCCTTTGTTTCTCATGTTTACCTCCTTTGCTTATCCATTCATTCCCTGTTATCCACACGCCACCGGTTTTTCCATGTCGTCGTCTGCCGGAGACTCCCATAACGGTGGGGGTAGACCAATCACCCATTTCCGGATGAG
>JAYEGG010000033.1:0-3756 GCA_034658995.1 Methanobacteriota archaeon
CACGAGATTTCACGAGATTGACAAGATAAAAAAAAATAGAATCACACCAAAAAACGCTTCTCCATCTTCGTCAGGTTCTCGCAACCCGATTCTGTGACTACCACTAGATCCTCAAGCCTGATGCCCCCGATTGCAGGATCATACAACCCTGGCTCGATCGTTATTATGTTCCCGGCTTTCAGCACCTCGCCACCGCTGGCGACTGCTGGCGCCTCGTGGACATCCAGCCCAACACCGTGCCCGGTCGAATGAGGGAACAGCTTCCGGTATCCGCGGTCATCAAAGAGATCGCAGACCACGCTGTGGACTTCATCTCCGGATACGCCTGCACGAACCTCCTGAATCGCTGCGGACTGCGCATCAAGTACAGCCTCGTACATCTCGATCAGTGCATGTGGTGGGTTGCCCCGCGCTACCGTGCGCGTCATGTCTGCGTAGTACCGCTCCTTCTCGAGGCGCGGGAAGATATCGATCACGATGCTCTCGTCCGCCTTGAGCGTGCCTGCGCCCATGTTGTGCGGCTCTGCCCCGTCTTTTCCGCCTGCCACGATCGTGCCGCATGATTCGCACCTGCAGTTGATCAGGGTGTGCTCAATCACCGCCCTTATCCGTTCTGATGTCAGAGCCTGACCCGAATTCGCTGAATCCGCCAAATCTACTGGATATGCCGGATCAACCAGTGCCCCATCACTGACCCCTGCGCTCCGGATCGCATCGATCGCACGCTTCATGGCAGCCTCGCAGCACTCTTGCGCCTTTTTGATCTCTTCAATCTCTCTCCTGGTTTTTACAGTGCGCAGTTCCGCAATCTCACTCCGGGTAGGCACAACCTTAAATCCCCGGATTCGTAAGTCGTCTGCAAGGAATACGGGGAAGTTGTGCGGAACCTCGATACGAGTTATTCCCTCATCGTGCAAAAGTTCGGCTACGACCAGATTGTATGCGGTTTCCCGCCCGTACCGTTTTGATTTCTCGATTATGTCATAATCCGTGGTCGTACGGATGTCATCGATCCGGGATTCGTTGCGAGCGCGGCCAAGTTCCATCTGCGAGATCAGGAGAATCTCTCGTTCCCCGGAGTTTAAGTATAAGAACCGGTCTTGCGCGAGGAACCTGGTCATGTAGTATAGATCCTGATCATGGATGCTGTCATCGATTATGAGGGTGGGATTTTGTGTCATGGGATTGGTGTTGTAGGGTTGTGATGTTATGATGTTGCGATTGTATGGGTTTGGAGTTGCGGGCGATTCGGAAGTCGGGCACCCTTACCTCAAACGACCTCACCATCCAGCAACCGGATGCTCCGCTCTGTCCTCTCTGCGAGATCCTGGTCGTGGGTGATCACCACGATCGTTTTGCCGCGGTCGTGCAGATCCCTGAGGATGTTAAAGACCATGTCGCCGGACTTCGTATCCAGGTTGCCGGTCGGCTCGTCCGCAAGAATGATGTCAGGGTCGTTTACAAGCGCTCTTGCTATCGCGACCCGCTGCTGTTGACCTCCTGAGAGTTGACCCGGATAATAATCGATCCTGTGACCGAGTTCGAGTGATTCGAGAATCTCTGTTGCCCGGACTCTCCGCTCGTCGATATCCATTTCCTGAAGTACCATGGGGATCTCGACGTTTTCGAGCACTGTGAACGTTGGTATCAGGTTAAACTGCTGGAAGATGAACCCAAGCACCTCCCGCCGGACCCGCGCCCGTTCGTTCTCGTTCATATCCGAGACCTTGTATCCCCCGATGTAGACATCGCCTCTTGTCGGCATATCAAGGATCCCGATCTGGTTCATGAGCGTGGATTTGCCAGATCCGGACGTGCCTATGATCGATACGAACTCGCCCGCGTCAACCGCCATGCTCACGTCCCTGACGGCGACCGTCGATGCCTCGCCCTCGCCAAATATCTTCCAGACGTGCACAAGTTCGATGATCGCGTCAGTCATTGTCGTTCACAGTTCACCGGGTCTCGTTTACGTATGTTGCATGTAGGTCACACCTGAGCGATTGAGCATTTCATCGCAGACCGGTCCGGGTTTCCCGTCTATAATCAACTTACCATCTTCGATCAGTATCGCGCGATGTGACACCTCTCTCACGAAATCGAGATGATGGCTGATCAGCACGATCGTTGTCCCGAACTCGGCGTTTATCCGTTTCAGCGAATTGGTGACATCGCGCAGCGTTATCGGGTCCAGATCGCCGAATGGTTCGTCAAGCAACAGGATCTCAGGACGGTGCGCAAGCGTGATCGCAAGCATCGCTCGTACCTTCTCGCCGCCTGACAATTCCTGCGGGTACTTATCCAGCACATCCATCGGGAGGTCAAGAGCACTGAATATGGGTTCTGCATACTCCAGAGTCTCTGTACGCGGAAAACGCGGGAATAACTCGTGAAGAATGTCCTGTGTGAATCCAAGCGCCCCCAGTTTGTCCTTTGCGCCGGTTTCAGGCATATCAACGATCTGATACAGTATATCCAGCACTTCATCCGATATACCCAGTTCCGCTGCCCGTTCCTTTGCGGTCTCGATCACCTGCTGCCCCTTGACACCGAGTTTGAATGCAAGCTGGTCTATGACCTGTTCGTGTGGGCTTAATGCAAACTCCTGGAACATGATCCCGATCTTTTGCCTGACTGCCATCCGATGCTTGTGGTACTTGCTCATGTCCACCCACTCACCGTCCTGCTTGTAAAGCACCGATCCTTGCTTTGGAAACAGGAAACCGGACATTATATTCCACAGAACCGTTTTGCCCGCGCCACTTGGACCTATGATCGATGTAATCTCTCCCTTGTTAATCCCGAAGTTGACCGAGTCGAAAACCAGCGTTTTCGCCCTGAGCGCTACGAGATAAAAGCTGTGCGAGACATCTTCCATTTTTATGATTACCTCCCCATCAGGAGCCACTTCAGAGAGCGGGATCGGTTCAGGCATACTTTTTAAGAAATCAGCGATTACTGAGTCGGGATCGCCTTCACTGACGATCTTTCCGTTCTCGATCCATATCAGCCGGTCTGTGAGGTAATTATGGACATCAGGCAGATGCGACGCATAGAGCACGGTAAGCCCGGTCTCATGGTTCACTTTCTTTATTGTGTCAAGCATTTCCTGTTTGGTGGCAGGACATGCCATTGTTGCAGGTTCATCGAGTAGAAGGATCTTTGGCTTCTTTGCAAGCTGTCTTGCTATGATCACCCTCTGTTTTTCGCCTCCGCTCAATGCATAATCGATATGGCGTGCTTTAGCCTCCATCCCCACCATTTTCAGGTATTCCATCGCCTCATCAAGCATGTCGTCATAGTTGGGCAGATCCGTTGATGGCATCTCCTCATAACCTATTTTAAGCGAATATATCTTGCGAAGGACGTCGTTTACCGCATAATCCGACCACAACGCGAACGACCGCTGGAGATGTATCCCTGTATGCTTTCTAAGCTCTACCAACATCTCCTCCGGCGAGTCCGGTACCATTTCCAGCCCATCCAGGTTCAGCGCCCCCTCATCGAATGTCTCAGTCCCGCGAATGATATTCAAGAGTGTGCTCTTTCCGCCACCGCTACGCCCGATCAAACCCACGAGCTCTCCTTCATTCACATCGAAACTGACTCCATCAAGTGCCCTGACCTTTTCAGAGCCGATACTATAGTCCTTTACAAGATTGTTGATCTGCAGCATTTTTGTCATGTGTATTCTCCGGTCACTAATTCGGTTAATGCATTTGTTCTGTTGCATGTATTTAACGTTTTGATGGGGGG
>JAYEGG010000033.1:3856-5748 GCA_034658995.1 Methanobacteriota archaeon
TGCCCTGAAACGAGTAGGGCTGTTTGCGTTCCTTAATATATGCATCTGGTGGGGGTATATAAGTGCATGATCCAAGAGCGGGGTGAAAGTGAAACCGGAAGTGGATGGAAAAAACGCGGGAACCGGTTAACCTCGTTTCCGGTAGCCCGGACGGGTAACCAATTGAGAAATCCACCGCCCTAACTCGCGTTTAAAACAGTATCATGCCAAACAGTGTCAGAACTGGAGTCGCGTCGGCAATCGCTGCCCTCCGGGTGCTTGATATCGGCTGCGCTCGCAAGATCCCCCTCCAGGGTATTTTTGCGTTCTTGCGGTCTTTGGCTGAGCATTTTGTGGGGGTGGTGGAAGAGTTATTACAAATACGTGAAAAACAAGAAGATTAAAGGTGATCATCCCATGGAACTCAAAGACAGATTCACCGAACTAAAATCCAGCGACAAAGACGCGCTCATCGCGTACATCTGCGCTGGCGACCCGACGCCATTGGGAATCGCTGCAATCGTACGTGCGCTGGTGCGCGGCGGCGCGAACACCATCGAACTCGAGCAGGCGTTTGATGCCGGTAGGAATTATGATTTCTTCGATCTCGCCAGATCGCTGGATGTTGATTCGGTTCCAATGAGTGGAGGCTACAGATGAAAGCAAGCAATCTTTCGGAAGTCTATGAGATATTTGATCCGCAGGAGCCACTAAAGGATAAGAAACTCAAGGAATATTGTGTGGAAAGAGAGAGTCCAATAGACAACATGATACGTGCCGTCAGGAGCACCCCAAAGCCATCAAAGATACTTTTCACAGGGACAAGGGGGAACGGAAAGACCACTGAGCTAAACCGGCTTATCGATGAACTGAAAAACGATTTTTTCGTTGTATCATTCTCGATCGACGACCGGCTGGACATGATGGATGTGAAATATGCCGATGTACTGTTAGCCATAGGGTCCGGAATATACGAGATCGTGACAAAAGAGATCGAATTGAACGAGGATTTGAAGAAGGGGCTGGACAACTGGTCTGAGCGCATTGTGGAGTTAGTCAATGAAGAGCAGGAAGGGTTGGAGCTTGGCGCTGGTTTCAGTGCGATCGTCCGGTTGGCGACGAAGATCAAGAGCCAATCGACAACAAAGGATCTCATGAGGCGGACGATCGAACCGAGAATCAGCGATCTGATAGAGAACATCAACAGGATCATATTCGCTGCCGAAAGCGACGAGGGGCTGGGGAAGAAAATACTTGTCGTGGTTGACGATCTGGACAAGATAGCCCCAAAACAGGCTGAAGACTTATTCTTTGGATACGCGACTGCACTGATCCAGCCCACATGTAAGATCATATACACGGTTCCGATAACGATCCCGTTCTCAAGCAAGTTTCAGCACGTGATCCGCTACTTCGATGACCACCAGATCCTGCCAAACATCAAGGTGTTTGAGAAAGATGGGACGTTGAACCGGGATAACCACGCGTTGCTGGAAAAGATCGCGTTAAATCGGATGGACAGAAGTCTGATATCGGATGATGCGCTCGATCTTGCCATAAAAAGTTCAGGTGGAATTTTGCAGGATTTCATAAGGATAATCAGAAATTCAGCCAATGTGGCATCTGGAAAAGAGAAAGGGAATATAGATCGGGAGGATGTTGAGAGGATCATTTCTGATATCCGGAATGATTATCTCAGGGGTTTGGTGACAGAACACTTTGAGATATTACGCAGAATAAAGCGTGGTCATGACAAGAGTGAATATAACAAGAGTGATGAGGAGATATTCCGGGATCTTTTGTATAATCTTGTAATTCTGGAGTATTCGAATTATAGTATCTGGTATGATGTACACCCGGCAATTAAAGGAATTCTTGAATGAATTAAGGCTGGCGAAAGGCAGAAATTGTTT
>JAYEGG010000034.1:0-5662 GCA_034658995.1 Methanobacteriota archaeon
CTGATTGCCATTGAAGACTACACAACGATCGTTGCTGCAGACGCTATCTTCGGGAACCGCTCTGCCACCTCTCGTGCAACCGGTCCTTTGATCTCAGTACCTTTCGGGATGCCGTCGTCGTCAGTGATTACCACTGCATTGTCCTCAAACGACACGCGCATGCCATTCGGGCGTTTATATTCCTTCTTCTGCCGGATCACCACAGCCCGCAGGATTTGCCTGCGCATCTCGGGGGTGCCTTTCTTCACAGACACTACAAGCATATCTCCGATGCCTGCCTTCGGATACCGGTTCTTTACACCGCGGTAGCCAACGACTGAGATGATTCCTACGACCCTTGCGCCGGTGTTGTCCACGCAGTTTAACTTTGCTCCCGCGTTAAGCGGGCTTGTCATTGATGCCCGAATGCCCTTCATGTTATTGACACCACCACAAAAGATTTGGTCTTACTTAGCGGGCGGCACTCAGCAATTCTTACGGTGTCGCCTTCCTTCGCATTCAAACACGGGGGGTTGTGAGCATGAATCCGAGAACTGCGCTTTTCGTATCGCTCGTATTTGAATATTTTTCGCTCGTGAGTGCGCTCGATCACCACAGTTCTGTCCATCTTGGAACCAATAACGACTCCGTCCAGCACCTGCCCTCGAATCGGCAGTTTGCCATGGAACGGGCAGTTCGGATCCTCACATGTGTCAGACGGTATGGGTACGTTCGCCAATCCAATATTTCTTGCCATCGATTATTCCTCTATTAATATCTATTTTTCGATCCTGTTGTTCGTTGCCCGGTTGTTGTTCTATATGCGTCCGGGCTTCTTATGTTTCTTTGCAATTCGGTCTTCGGGGCGTGCCACAAGCAAGCCGCCGTTGACCATGACCCTGACCCGGTCACTTCCCGGCAGTCCGAAGATGAAGGTGGTATGTGACTTCGGGACGATCCTGTCGTCATTTCCTGATAATACTCTGTGAACGACGCTGTCACATTCCGGTGACCCCTGTGATGGTAACTCTGGCAAAACGCCTCTGTTGCCGCGGTCCCCATCACTGCCACTATCATTATCAATAGCACTACCAAGATCCCTGTTCGGTTTCCCGTGGAATATCCCGGTCAGGGAAGGACTGATGACCAGTGTGTTTTTCGTCTCGTCAACCACCGCGCCTGCGATCCCAACCATGTCAGGATTCGTGCTGCCTGAAACCACAGCTTCAAGACCGATCAGCGTATGATACACCAGATTTTCAGGGGTGATATTGTATCCTTCAGCCATAGCCATTGTGCCACGAAATTGGTCATGAATCAGTTATAAGTCAGCCGTAAATTGATCGAAAGATGATCACAGACCTTTCTCTTTCTGGATGGTCCTGATTCGTGCGATAGAACGTCGTAGTTCTCCGATAAGTCCAGGGTTCTCTGGCGCTCCGCCGGCAGATGCAAGCGCGCGCTCCCCGATCAACTCTGCCCGCAGTGAGTCAAGCTCATCGAGCATTTCCTGCGGACTCATGTTCCGGATTTCCTCTGATCGAAGTTTTGCCATCTGCTCTATGCCTCCTTATGCACTCGCGATTTCGGATGCCAGTAACTGAACCTTCCATGCTTGTGCTCAGTGACGCCACCAACTACTCGAACTTCCTCTTCCGGTTCACCGATCTCCTCTGGCTTGTGCACAATCGCCATCACATGCCAGTCAAGATCGTTGTGCTTGTGCTCCCAAATGCCGCTCACATTGCGGGTTTCTGCTTTTTCCCGAGCCGCCTGCGGGGTTTTTGTTTCGGTGGGTTCCTCGGTGTGCAACCCCTTCGTTTCAACTGGAGCAGGCATAGGTTCCCGCGGAACTTTTGCTTCAGTGGAATCTTCAGTCCCAACATCCTCCCTGGTCTCTGTGACGCCTGCTGGCGTTCCGGATGGTGTCTCCACCCCTGCATCGGTTGGTTTGATCACTGGTTCGGTTGTTGTAACTGATCCGGATATCTCATCTGCTGATCCGGTTGCCAGATCTGGTACCTCTTCCACAACAGGTTCCGGTGCCTCGACCTTCACCAGATTGAAAACATCGGGTAGCGTGGTGTCTGGCAGCACGATCTGGATCTTGCACCCGATTGTGCCCAGTTTCCTGACCGCAGTTGCAAAGCCGGTGTGCACAATCTCCTCAGCCGGCTTGCCTGCATGCACGATATAACCCTCAACGATCTTCTCGATCCGCGATCTTGGACCGGTGAGCTTTCCGGAAAGCACAATCCTACAACCAAGCGCGCCGGAGCCCATGATCCTGCGAAGCGTCGAATGCGCTGCTTTTCTGAAATACCATCCACGTTCGAGTGCGCTTGCAATACGCGACGCCATTAATTGTGCGTTTAATTCAGGAACGCCCACACCCTGAACATCGATTTGAGGATTGTCGAGATCGTAAAAATTATTCAGGTCACTTGTCAGATTGCGAACAGATTTCCCACCCTTTCCAATGACCATTCCTGGTTTTTCTGCAAAAATTGTAATCTGAGTTCCCATTGGGGTTCTGTTAATCTGCATTCCAGCATAACCGGCACGTTCGAGCTGTTTTGAGAAGTATTCGCTCATCCTTGCCCTGTTCAAACCCTGCTGCACAAATCTTCGCTCAACTGCCATTTTATATTTCCTCCAGAATGATTTCAACTGTCACGGTTTCGGTGTTTTTTGCAGTTGCGCGACCCATCGCACGCGGCATGGTTCCACGAATTGTCCTGCCCCTCTTGGTCGCCGTGTGCGTAAGCCTCATGCGATCAGGCTCAAGACCTTTGTCCTCGGCACCCTGCTCGGCATTGGCAAGCACTTTAAGAATCTCGGTTGCCGCGCGCACCGGATACCTGCCAGCAGCCATTCTACCACGCCGATGTCCGACATTTCCGTTGTAACGCTTGAACGGAACCGCCTGCTTAAGCGATATCACATTCTCGAGAAATTGCTTTGCATTTGGCGTCTCCATCTTCTTGATTGTAGAGCAGATCTCTCTCGAATGTTTTGGTGAGATGTGTAACTCATAACCCATCGCTCGTGATGACGTGCGTGGGTCTGATTCATACGAATATTTGATCCTCGCCATTGTATCTCCTTTAAATTATGATTTAGTGAATTCGGATTTACTATTTCATCACTTAAGCGGCACAAACTTGCTGGATCTGGTCGCGCCAACGCCCGCGCTTCCATGCCTAACTACCTGTCTGGTGAGCGCATATTCACCAAAGTAGTGTCCAATCATCTCTGGCTGCACCGACACCCTGTTAAACATTTTACCATTATGGATCTCAAGATCGATACCCACCATATCCGGCAGGATTATCATATCACGAACATGTGTTTTTATCTCGGTATCGCCATCCTTAACACGCTGGATCAGTGTCTTATGGTTCTCGTTAAATCCTCTCCGGATCTTCCTGCGCTGGGATGCCGGCAGCAGTTCTGTGAACTCCTGAAGCGACATTCCTCGTAATTCTTTAATAGAACGTCCACGATATAGGAATTCTCCCTTTTTTCGTGATATCTTCTTCTTTGTTTTCTTAGCCATTCTCTCACCTGTAATTTTAACGCTTTATGGTATGTACTTCTACCGGTCCCTGTGAATAGATATATAGGTTGGTGACGCGTGCAACTTTTATACCAACATCCCATTATCTTCTATTCTCATCAGTAGTTTTCACTATCCTACCGCTTTCCAGTCCGTCTTGACGCGATGCTTCCTACCTTCCTACCTGGCGAAGTGCCTCTACTCACACTCTTCGGTCGCCCTGGATGCTGCTTGTTGCCACCACCAAACGGGTGGTCAATCACGTTCATGGCAACGCCGCTCACACGTGGATATTTCGCCGCGCGTGATCTCAGTTTATGATATTTTTTGCCCGCCTTCATGAATGGCTTGTCAGTACGCCCGCCACCAGCAACCACGCCAATCGTTGCCCTGCAGCGCGGGTGCAACCATTTCATCAGACCAGATGGCATCTGCACTAATGTTTTACCAACATCATGAGTGATCAGAAGTGCATGAACACCGGATGATCTTGCAAAGTGTCCACCATCGCCCGGATGAGCCTCAATATTACACACCGGCGTACCTTCGGGGATCTCAGATAGTGGCAGCGTGTTTCCAACCTTAATCTTAGCTCCTATGCCACACTCAATCTCCTGCCCGATGAAAGTTCCCTCAGACACAAGTAATAGTCGATTTTCGTTATTCTCAAAGGTAACCCGTGCAATCGGCGCTGATCTTGCAGGGTCGTGCAGGATTTCGACAACTTTTGCTCTGACAATGGTGTCGCTTATGCCCGGATGCGTCAGTTTTGCTTTGTATTTATGGGAAGGCGCTCTGTACGTTGGTCCGCCCCGCCCTCTGTTCTGCGATATGATTCGTTTTCCCATTATATGTTCACCTTAACTAAAACAATCCGATTCTGGTTGCAATTTCGCTTGCCGCATCACCATCTGTAAATGCTACAATTGCTTTTTTCTTTCCCGTTGGGGTGATCATTGTCCTGATCATAGCAACCTCAAACCCGTATATCTCCTCGATCTCTTTCCTGATGTGGTTCTTGGTTGCGTTAATATCCACGATTAACTGGAGTTTGTTCTCTTCTTCCAGTTGTATCGTTGCTTTTTCTGTGATGAATGGGTATTTGATTGACATGGTATCACTTTTCTGTTTCCATACATAATGACTGTCAGGTACTTTAATATTTGTGATGGAGCAAGTGTCTACCAGATGACAAAGAATCCACACTATCCGGATTTGTGTGATTCGCACAAATGTATGCATTCGTATTAAAATAACGAGGTCCACGACTCTGGCTATTGTGAAACATAGTGATCTTGCTGGAAATCCGATTGTTCATGCGTACAATAAAACTTATGTGCATGAAAATCCTATGTTAAGCTGGAGGCAAGCCGGAGGCATTACCATGTCTGACACAGAAAAATTGCAGGTGCAATCCTTGCACGATGAACTCGAGGACTGTAAGGCACGTAACAGAGCGCTGACCATACTTGCAGGCGAAGTTTCGATGGTGCTTGAGGAGATGGCAAAGACAGACGAAGCAAAGAGTATCTGTAGAGTTATGGGTGAAGACGCTGGAAGACGTCTTGGCAAGAGCACAAAAAAGCGTTTTGGCGCGATCGCGAAGGTGGAAGAAGCTCTGGACCTTCTTATGTATCATACCGAATTGTTGCGCGGGTATGGTATTGAGATCGATCATATTGAGGGTAGTACGATCTATATCAACGTGCTCAACTGTTTTGTGCGAGACATTCTTAAGGATCGGAAGCTCACAACCACATCCCCGCTCTGTGGCATCACATGCGGTTACATTAAAGGAGCATTGAATGAGCTTACTGGGAAAGATGTGGACGTAGAAGTTGTATATGGCGATGTTGGTGGCGTATGCCGAGAGAAAATTATTATTAAGTGAACGCTAAAGATCTATATAGTGCTCACCAAAAAATAAAGTAGTAAAAGTTATCTGATATCACTCCACATCCCTGACATTCGTGCATTTCACAAATGGACGAATACCACGAGAGTGCCGAGATAAATTCATACTCGCACAGCTCTGTGAAAATACAGCCTGAGGAAAGGCTAGCCACCACCTCAGAACCAAACCCCGCACCCATCCTGATAACGGACTGTTGTGAGGCTGGGGGG
>JAYEGG010000035.1:0-5609 GCA_034658995.1 Methanobacteriota archaeon
CGCGCTCGGCATCGGACCTACACTGTCAGAGCGGCTGGACGGGGTCACAGGCGAGCTACAATTGGTATAAGGCGATACTTATCATAATATGTGGGGGGAGTCACACCACCTCCGGTGAGATGTCCTCGCATTTTATGCAATGATCAGACGGGTGTGCAACAGCACGAAGAACTGTTCACGTTCAGATCAACATTACAAAATTCTGAATTTCAGAGGATTTGTGGCTCTCCACTGTTTTGTATGGGTATTACAACACAAATAACATCGACTGAAGTAAATTATATGAAGGACGTATTGAGTGCAGAGTGTTTGCCGTTGTCGGAATGTTCAAGATTTCATCAGCAAGACGCATCTTCGATAGGATATTTTAACCCCATATGCCCACATGAAATAGCGAAGAGCCAATTTTTGTGAAACGTTTGGTGAAATCGGTGTTAATCTGTGGCTAAAAGTTTTATTTGCCATATTAACACAGAATGTTTACGAAAGCATAGCGAATCGACACTTTGCAAGCATGTGTTTACAGACACAACGGGAGCTGATGACCGCATAGCATCGTGTTTCTCGGGATGAATGGGGGGTTGTTCAGTTTGCGTGTTCTCGCTATTCTTGTGAATTTTCATGGATTCAAAGGTACTGATCATAACATTTAAGTAGTATCGGAGTGACTGCAATCAAGGTGATGTCTTATGGAAAAGGTACAAAATGCACACCTCAATCTGTTATTTTGCATCATTTGGCGTCATTTTGTCATTTAATGTAATCGCATGCAGTGCATGGACTTTTTTTAAAAGATGGCGCCGATTACCGCCCGGAAGAGGGGTGGTCAAATGGACGTATGGCAGAAGTATATCGCTGCTATTAGCAAAATGTTATTGTTGTATGCAGTACCAGCTTCAGCAGGCATAGGGTGAATCGCGGGCAGGGCTCATTGATCCATACGGACGCGGTGCATCGCGCATCATACCAGACATAACAATGGAGGGAAGATATGAATGGGAAGACGATTGCCAGAATACTCATTTCTGCAATCTTGTTGATGTGTGTTACATGCATGTCAGACCGATCTACTTCGGTTATACGCCGTAGAACTTCGGTTGTGCGGGAGGGGGGGCGACCCTTTACCGCTCAAACGGGGGGATGAATACTTGAAAAGGAGGTAAAGAACACTATGAGAACAAAAGGAATAGTATTTGGAATACTGGCACTCTTCGCAGTGATTGCTCTTTCTGCGACCGGCGCGTATGCGGAAGAGCCGGTGAGTAGTATGGTGGCAGTATCCAGCATTGAGACCCTGTATGGCTCAGGGTTCGGCATAACAGACGATTTCGCAGTCGCAGATGGTTGCGAGGAGATTAGGTACGACGACGATTCGGCAGAGGATTCACTCGCATGGATGATTCCAGGTCCATGGGGACCTTGCATGGCAGTTCACTTCACCATGCCGGTTGGCTATACAACACTCAAAACAGCCAAATTCCCCATAGCCGTGAACGATAGCGCACCAAATAACTCATTTGGTTGGAAGGTTCTCGAATGGACTGGAACTGCGCCAGGAAGCGTGATAGCATCCGGGACGATAACCCCTGCCGAGACTGGCTGGTATGATGTAGATGTGAGCGGTATTACTGTTTCAGATGACTTTGTGATCGCAATGCACTGGGAACATGGATATGCGCCATTCCTGTTTATTGATACCAACTCTACAACCGGTCGCAGCTGGCAGTATCAATGGCTCGCCGAAGGGGACGAATGGACAGCTGCGTCCGGCTATAACTACATGATCCGGGCAGTTGTGTGTCTGGAAAACGGAGGTACTCCGGATATCGATGTAACGCCGGTGGAGCTTGAGGCGAGACTTGAACCAGACGAGATCACCAGCGAGACGCTCAAGATCTGCAACGAGGGCGACGCAGATCTGACGTATAACAGCATATCGATCTCTTATGGTACAGCAACCAGCATGCTTGCCACGCTCGATACATCAATCGGAACAGCAGTATCAGCGGACAAGGAGATCGGGTACGACGACGGTGAAGCCGATAACGCATATGGCTGGATTGCTGGATACGGCACGGCAGTCCACTTCACAAGCCCGGATCATGACACGCTCAGAACCGCCCGATTCTATATCAACATAAACGAGGATGCGTCAGACAATTCATTCGACTGGAGCGTGCTCGAATGGACCGGAACTGAGCCGGGAAGCGCGATAAGATCGGGTACTGCAACTCCGGTCAGCGATGGCTGGTACGGTGTGGATCTTGGTGGTATCACTGTTCCGGATGACTTTGTGATCGCGATGTACTGGAGACAGACATCTGCGCCATACCTCGGATACGACAGTGACCCTCCGATCGACAGACATAGCTGGCATTATACAATTGGGTGGTCGCGTTGGGATGGAGAGGACTGTATGATCCGGGCGGTCATGGGATCCGGGACGACACCGCCACCACCGAGCGACGGATGGCTATCTGTGGACAAGACATCCGGCACAGTTGCGCCCGGTGATTGTGATGAGATCGCCGTAACGATCGATGCAACGGGTCTGGAAACCGGGAGTTACAGCGCGACGATCGTAATATCGAGCGACGATCCGGATGAGGGTACGGTGACCGTGCCAGTCACGTTGGACGTGATAGACAACGGCGGCAGCCTCGTGGAGGGTGATGTTAATGGGGATGGCTGCGTCTCGCTCAAGGATTCGACAGCGATCAAGCTCAATCTCGTTGGCAGGATGGATCTGACTGCGGATCAGATCAAGTGCGCAGACACAAACGACGATGGTGAAGTAAGCTTGAAGGATTCAACACTGCTCCGGAAATGGCTGGTTGACAAGTCCACAACGTTGTGGGAGTCTCCGGCAGACGAGGGCATGGAAAAACCGGTGGAATGTAGCTAAAAACAAAGGAGGAATAATATATGAAAGAATTGAATAGAAGAACGATTGCAGGGCTGATAATCTCTGCAATCGTGTTGACCTGCATCCCGATTGCGGCTGCGGCAACAGTGGTATCGATAGATGACGCATCGGCACACAACGGAGATACTATCGAGGTGCCGATCAGGATAACCGGTGTTACAGATATGTGCGGCGCTGACATCACACTCTATTATGACACAGCCGTTGTATCGGTCGAGGAGATGAAAGCTGGCGATCTCGGAAGCGTGACATCAAGCAAGGACGACGTGGGTGGTGCGGTAAAGATGGTGTGGGACGCAACAGACGGGAAGACTGGCGACTTTGTCATCATGTATGTGACACTGAAGGCACTTGGCGATCCCTGCGATGGATGCGCACTTAATCTCGAGGTGAATGAACTGTACGACTGCGACCTCGGAGATATCGAGCACAGTGTGCAGGATGGAACATTCAAGGTATTGCCATGTGGTGATCCGGTAACATCGACCACGGTATCAATAGATGACGCATCGGCACACAACGGAGATACTATCGAGGTGCCGATCAGGATAACCGGTGTTACAGATATGTGCGGCGCTGACATCACACTCTCTTATGACACAGCCGTTGTATCGGTCGAGGAGATGGAAGCTGGCGATCTCGGAAGCGTGACATCGAGCAAGGACGACGCGAATGGTACGGTAAAGATGGTGTGGGACGCAACAGACGGGAAGACTGGCGACTTTGTCATCATGTATGTGACACTGAAGGCACTGGGCGATCCCTGCGATGGATGCACACTTAATCTCGTGGTGAATGAACTGTACGACTGCGACCTCGGAGATATCGAGCACAGTGTGCAGGATGGAACATTCAAGGTATTGCCATGTGGTGATCCGGTAACATCGACCACGGTATCAATAGAGGATGCAACAGCACAGGAGGGAGAGACTGTCGAAGTGCCGATCAGGATAACCGGTGTTACAGATATGTGCGGCGCTGACATCACACTCTCTTATGACGCAGCCGTTGTATCGGTCGAGGAGATGGAAGCTGGCGACCTCGGGAGCGTGACATCGAGCAAGGACGACGTGAATGGTACGGTAAAGATGGTATGGGACGCAACAGACGGGAAGACTGGCGACTTCGTTGTTATGTATGTGACACTGAAAGCAAAGGGCACTACAGGCGACAATTGCACACTTGATCTCGTGGTGAATGAACTGTACGACTGCGACCTCGGAGATATTGGGCACAGCGTTCAGGACGGGACATTCGAGGTCGGCAATGGCGCCACTTCGGATGAAACAGCCGAGGTCTATTTCAGCCCGCAGCGCAGCATTGCAGCACTCGACGAGCTTGCCACAGTCGAGATTTGCGTTGACGCAAAGAACAATAGCTTCCAGAGCGGTCAACTGAACATAACATACCCCTCTGAGTACGCCAACGTGACCGACTGGGCACTGAATGAGGACGACTTCTCGATGGGGCTATGCACCCTCACCCCGGGCGGGGCGTGGATCACCTTTGTGGCATCAGGTCCACTCACCGGAGAGCACACGATCGGGACGCTCACAGTCCAGCGCGTGGAGGATGCATGCCACACAGCACAACTCGTCTTTGTTGAGCCAAGCCTGCTGTGCGAAGACCGTGGTCTGGAAATTGAGGTTGAGTGGAACAACGGAATACTCACATGCGACGGAGTATGCGGCGATGTTAACGAAGATGGCGTCGTTGACATAAAGGATGTAACGCTCCTGCTGAACTATGTGAACCTCCCATTCGCGTATCAGATCTGCGAGTGGTGCGGCGATGTGACCGGAGACGGCACAATTGACATCAGGGACGTAACGCTATTGCTGAACCATGTGAACAATCCAAAGGATTGTCCACTCTGTTGCAGATAATGGCTTAAATGAGAGATGAGCAGAACGTTTGCTCATCTCATCTTTTTGAGAGGAATAATGACAGGAAAAAACACCATGAAGCTGCCTGTGATTCTCGCAGTGATGGTTCTCCTATCACTCTTCGCTGTGTTGCCGACCCTCGCAGAGGGGGACGTAGTTTCAGAGGTAGAGAGAGCGATAGGGGATGCTGGTGCAGTTTGGACTGCTGGTGAGACCTCGGTCTCAGGTTACTCGCTCGAAGATAAACTCGGGCTATGCGGCGCAAAGATCGGTCCGCTTCCGGCTGATGCAGTGATACTAACTCCGCCCGCTGATCGCAGGGTCTCATACGGCACATTCGACTGGCGAAATGTAGGCGGAGAGGACTGGATGACCTCTGTGAAGGAACAGGGTCCGTGCGGAAGCTGCTGGGTATTCTGTGCGACCGGTGCGTTTGAGGCGCAGATCAACATCGATGCAGGTGATCCCACGATAGACTTCGATTCCTCGGAGCAGAACATCCTCTCCTGCAGCGGAGGCGGGGATTGCGAGGAAGGTGGCTGGGTAAATGCGACGCTCGAGTACATCAGGGACATCGGCGTACCTGATGAGGGGTGTTTCAGGTATCGTGCAAATGACAGCATCTCGTGCAACGATACCTGCTCTGACTGGCAGGACAGGGCGTGGACATGCGAGAGAATCGGCGTTCCGGTATGCCACAGGACCGAGTGCTACAAGTGGATCCTGGAGGATTACGGTCCAATGGTCGTTGTGCTCAACGTATCAGAGGATCTCTTCTACTACACCGGCGGCATCTA
>JAYEGG010000036.1:0-5595 GCA_034658995.1 Methanobacteriota archaeon
GAACATCCTGATGTGCTGATACTCGATCTGATGATGCCTGATGTGAGCGGGTTTGATGTGGTATCGATATTGAAGATGGATCCTGCAACGAGAAATATCCCGATAATCATCTGCACATCAAGGGATCCCACATCAGAAGATATAATACGGCTGAGGAGTGATGTAATCATGGTAATGCACAAAGGAGAGTTTTCCAGAGAAGATCTGGTAAACGAGATCAAGAAGGTTGCAACGCTTGTGAGGAGGTAGAAGAAGATGACACAAATACTGGTGGTTGAGGATAATCCGATGAATATGGAGCTTGCTGTGGATCTGCTGGAAACATACGGATACGAGGCAACTCCAGCAGAAGATGGTTTTGAGGCGATTGAACGCGTCAAAGAGACAGAATTTGACCTGATACTGCTTGATATGCAACTTCCCGGGATGGACGGTCCCGAGGTGCTTGAGAAGCTGAAAGCCGATCCTGCGACCAGCGCGGTGCCGGTGGTCGCGCTTACCGCACACGCCATGAGCGGGGACGCGGCGCGGTTTATTGAATCAGGATGTGCAGGGTACATATCCAAACCGATCGATGTCCACCAGTTCAAGTCAGAGGTTGCGCAGTATCTTGGAGAGTGAACCGAATCACGATAACAAAGGTGACAGGGGTGCTACATGACTGGGGAGACAAGACCGAAAATTCTGGTTGTTGATGATGAGCCGATGAACGTGGACCTGCTGGAGGCGCATCTATGCATGGACTACGATGTCGTCACCGCATCAAGCGGCGAGGAAGCTATCGAGAATGTGAAGGCAGAGAAACCCGACATCATCCTCCTTGACATCATGATGCCGGGCATGGACGGATACGAGGTCAGCAAGCGGCTGAAGAGCGATCCTGACACCCGGTTCATACCGATCATCCTTGTGACCGCGCTCTCCGAGGTCGACGACCGGATAAAGGGGAGCGAGTCGGGATCGGATGAGTTTCTCACAAAGCCCGTTAACAAGGACGAACTGATGTCGAGAGTGAAGGCACTCCTCCGCACCAAGAGTCTGCATGACGATCTCCTGACCGAACGCGACACGCTCGATATGCAGAACCGCATCAGGAGCATCCTTGCCGCGATGATCCCTGCGCTGCTCCAGCCGCTTCCCCCCGAGCAGAAGAAGATCCTGATCCACCAGATGACCGAGATGGTTGAGAAGATCATCGTCGATATCTATCCATTCGATGCAGGGGAACTTGACCGCACAAGCATCGGGGAAATCTGCGCAAGCGTGATGAACCAGCTCGGCGGGAGCTTTGCCGTCGAGGAGACCGGGAACGCTGACGTCTGCAGAGTCAAGGGAACCGTATGCCCGTGGGGTGCCGGGGAAGCCCGCAGGAATCCGATTCTCTGCAATCTCACGAGAGGCATATTCGCAAGGATCGCTGCAAGAGCAACTGATGACCTGGAGGTGCAGGTGCAGACCACGATCGGGAACGGAGATGAGGCATGTATATTTGAGATCAGGTAGATTAGATATACGATAAACAGGGAGGCGGGGGCAATCACTGATGATGTAACCGACGAGGAAGTTGGCGCAGAAGTCGGAGAGAAGGAAGGAGAGGAATCCGATGGACTGAAGAGACTGGTAGATGCCATCAAGGAGAAACGGCAGCGCATCTGGCATAAGGAGCTAAAGACGGTTCCCCCCTACGATCCGGAGATTCATGAGCCACTTGTGGAGTTCGAGGTGCCTGATGGTTACACCGAGGTTGAACGCTACTGGGTGGATGAGCCTTATGCATTCATAAGCATCCTTGATGACACAAAGATGTTTCACTATCAGGTGGTTGAGCCATCGCTCACCACGTATGAGAAAGAGATACTCGAGCGGGTATACGAGGACCTGCAGGATATCCTGACGCTCGAAGACACTTCAAAGGCGGACAAGAACGCGGTTCTGACAGATAAGACGCTCTCCCTCTTCAAGCGCTACCGTGCATTGCTCGATGTCGCATCGATGCACAGGATCATGTATTACCTGCGCCGGAACTTTCGCGGTTATGAGAAGATTAATCCCCTGCTATTAGACCTGCACATAGAGGACATCTCCTGCGACGGCGTCGGCGTACCGGTCTTCCTCTACCACACAAAGTACAGGAACATCATGACAAACGTCGTCTTTGTGGAGCTGGAACTGAACTCGTTCGTGATCAAGATGTGCCAGAAGAGCGGCAAGCAGATATCGATCGGCGAACCGATGGTGGACGCGACGATGTCTGACGGTTCACGGCTACAGGCGACGCTTGGCAGGGAGGTGACGACCCGCGGCAGCTCGTTTACCATCCGCAAGTTCAAAGGCGATCCGATCACGCCGATCGACCTGATAGGGTTCGGGACATGCAGCATCTATATACTGGCGTACTTCTGGCTGGCGATAGAGAACGGCAAGAGCATCATCTTTGCCGGCGGAACCGCATCGGGAAAAACCTCGATCTTAAATGCAGTCTCCCTCTTCATACCCCCTCTTGCGAAGGTGATATCGATTGAGGATACGCGTGAACTGACGCTGCACCACGATAACTGGATCGCGGGCGTCACCAGAAAGTCGTTTACAGGCGGGGCAGGAGAGGTCTCGATGTATGACATCTTAAAAGCCGCTCTCCGGCAGCGACCCGAGTACATCCTTGTAGGCGAGGTGCGCGGCGAGGAGGCGCTGACACTATTCCAGGCGATGTCGACAGGACATACCACATACTCAACCATGCATGCAGGCGATGTGCAGACCGTCGTAAACCGGCTCGAAAACGAGCCAATCAACGTCCCGCACGCGATGCTACAGTCGCTTAATATCGTCTGCATCCAGGTGCAGACTTATGTAGGTGAAGTAAGGGTCAGGCGGAGCAATTCCATCGTGGAAGTAACCGGACTTGACGCAAGGACGGGAAATATCCGAATAAACGAACTCTATCACTGGAATCCGGCGGCAGACACGTTCAAACAAGCTGGCGAATCCTACGTGTTAAACAGCATCATGAAGTCGAGAGGATGGAGGCAGGACACGTTGATCCGCGAACTTACAGACCGCGGGAAGATCCTTGAGTACATGCACGGGAAGGGGATGCGGGATTATATCAACGTATCGCTTGTCGTGCAGGCATACTCCGCGAATCCGGAACAGGTTCTTGAGGCGATCAAAAGTGACACCTTGCAGGAGCTGATCTCGCAACATCTGTGAGGGAGCATATATGAACATCATTGCCAGCACGGCATACCGGATCTTTGGCAGGGGAGTTCGCGAAAGTTCCGAAAAACACCGCAAACTCCGGACACAGATACGCAAGGCACACATCCCGGTACCCATCGACCAGTACCTCTCATCAGCATACCTCTATTCGCTTATCGCCGGGCTTGCTGCCGCGATCACGGGAACCTATGCGGGACTCCACATATTCGATAATGTTAGTATCCCTCCCGGTATCACTGCACACCCTTTCGTGGACGCGCACCTGACCGAGATCATGTCATCCGCGGCTGGACTGCTGCTATTTACGCTTGTATTCTACATCACATACTTTGTATTCAGAACGATCCCGGCAACGAAAGTGAGTGTCCGCAGATCGCATATCGACCAGTCGCTCCCACAAGCAACCGCCTATCTCTATGCACTGAGCCGCGGAGGCGGCATGAACCTCTTTGAGATCTTCAAATCCTTAAGCGGCTATACGCACGTCTATGGCGCTGCCGCAGAGGAGTTCGGGTACATCGTGAAGGACATGGAGTACTTTGGTCACGACCTGATCACCGCACTCCAGACTGCAAGTGAGAGGACAGCGTCCGAACAGTTCAAAGACTTCTTAGACGGCTTGATATCCATCGTCTCAAGCGGCGGCGACATCACCGAATATCTCAGGAGCAAGACAGACCAGTATCGTTCCACCGCAACCAGAGAGCAGCGCAATTTTCTTGAGACACTCGGGATCCTTGCAGAGGTCTACATCTCTGTCTTCGTGGTGGGTCCGCTTTTTATGATGACGATTCTTGCCGTGCTCGGACTGATGTCATCAGGCACAACGATCATCCTCTATGTACTGGTGTATGCGATAATCCCATTTGGCACCGGATTTTTCCTTCTTCTCCTCGACATGATCTCAGGCGAGAGCAAGGCACCACCCGAGACGTACGTAGCTGAAAAGGAGTTAAACGTCTTCTATGATGTTCGCGTAAAACCACCATCCGAGGAGTACGCCAAACGGATCAAGCGGATCAAGCTCTACAAGAAACTATCCGGATTATCAGATGCGCTCACCCACCCGTTTCGGCTGATGCGCTACAAGCCCGCGTACGCGTTTTTGATAAGCATCCCGCTTGCCATTGCATATCTTTCCACGTATCCCCGCGAACTGTGCCCACTCCGTATCGGAACGTCTATCGGGCTCATGCATGCTGAGACTATCGAGATCGTAACCGCGCTGGATGATTACGTATTCTTCGCGGTCATGCTAATGCTAACCCCATTCATCATATTCTATGAACTTCGGAGCATCCGGATACGGAAGATCGAAGAACATGTCCCAGAGTTTTTAAAGAGGCTGGCAAGCATCAACGCGGCAGGAATCTTGCTCGTGGATGCTATTGCCATGGTTGCGCAGGCGAAGATCGGAATACTCCACACTGAAGTGAAGCGGATGGTGGAGGATGTCTCATGGAGTACAACTATAGTGATGGCACTCACGAAATTCGAGTACCGCATCCGGACCCGCATGACAAGCCGCGTGATCACGCTCATCGTGAAGGCGAGCGAGTCCACCAGCGACGTCAGAAGCGGACTCACCATAGCTGCGAATGATGCGGACGTCCAGAAGCAGATGAAGAAGGAACGCTCTGCCGAGATGTTCGTATACGTCTTCATCATCTACATATCGTTCTTCGTCTTCCTCTTCACCGTGTACATACTCGTTGTCAACTTCCTTGGCGCAATGCCGCAATCGATGGATGAAGCCGTGGAAGGGATGCCGATTACAAGCGGATTTGATATTACCGAGTACACGATGCTCTTCTTCCATGCGGCACTCATCCAGGGGTTCTGCTCGGGACTGGTTGCCGGAAAGATGGGGAGCGGGTACGTCTCGGCAGGGCTTAAGCACTCGGCTATCATGATGCTGGCATCTTACGGGGTGTTTACGACATTGATTTAGTATTTAGGGGTTATCTCGATGAAAAAACGTACCGAAACATTCACAAAAGACTGCGAGGCGATCTCCGAGATCATAGGAGAGTTGATGATGATAACGATTGCCGTCGTAGCTTTTGGCGTATTGGCGGCCGTCGTGCTCTCATATAAGGGACCTGTGGACAGCCCACATGCAGACATCGACGGCTGGGTGAATGCCGGTACTGACACCGTCTACTTCAGGCACGGCGGCGGCGAGCTCATCGAGGTCAAAGACCTCAGGATAATGCTGAACCTGAACGGAACCAGTGTGGAACTCTCGCCTGCCGACCTCACCTTAATCTATGGAAAACCCGGATGGGGACTTGGGGACACAATTAAGATCAATACGTCTGATGAGTGGGGCATCACCATTGGCGAAGATGATTATGTGGGCGCGACCAGCGTCCA
>JAYEGG010000037.1:0-2577 GCA_034658995.1 Methanobacteriota archaeon
GACGCAGAGACGCGAAGATTGTTGGTAATCTCTATCTCCACGTCTTTCGCGGTGTTGCACATCCAACTGATCATTACAAAATCGGCGGAAATCACTGGATTTTTAGACAGTGCCGTGTTTAGCTAACCATGAGATTGCAGCTAAACACATCGGAACCACGAGATTACACGGATTTCCACAAGATTTCTGTGTTAATCTCGTGTAATCTTGTGTAATCTCGTGGTTTTTCACCTCAGCTAAACACATACAAAATTATTAGACAGGATTAACAGGATCGACAGGATATACCGCAATGTCAACATCCTGTAAATCCTGTAAATCCAGTCAAAATACCATGCTTTTTGAAGTGGATACGGGCAAACGTATATTTATCTGTGGATTTGCATGAGTCATAGATACCGATGTGTATTTATTGGTACATAATCATACCGACTTCCTTTAGGCGCCACCTAACACACCCGCGGCACAGGGTCTGCCGCTGGCGCCTCAACATACCGCCTGCCACCGATCGCGGTCTCAAGCACCACCTTTCCCGCGTACTCTGCGACCACTTCACCCACAATCTCCGCATCCCTGCCGTATCCGCTCGCACGCACAGCATCCAGGACGTCATCCGCATGATTTGGTGTAACCCCGATGATCGCTTTGCCCTCGTTTGCAACCTCAAGGGGATCGATCCCGAGCATTCCTGATACTGTGCGCACCGCCTCCTTCACAGGGATCATCTCCTCGGTTATCACGATTCCAGTGTTGCTCTTTGATGCCATCTCGTTTAACGCGCCTGCAACCCCTCCACGTGTCGGGTCTTTCATCGCAGAGATTCCGCCGATTGCAAGCGCTGGCTCGATCATTTTCCAGAGCGGCGCAACGTCTGAGACAAGTTCGGTCGTGAAACTGAATCCCTCACGAAATGCGAGCAGTGCTGTGCCGTGATCGCCGATCGTTCCGGTGATAATAATCTTATCGCCAATCTTAAGCCCCCGGTCTGTTATCGCGCCGCCTGCGGCAACCCCGATCCCGGTTGTGTTGACCACGAGTTTGTCAAGAGCGCCCCGTTCCATCACCTTGGTGTCGCCTGCGACGATCGGAACGCCAGTCTCGGTGGCGGCGGCATCAATCGATCGCATGATCTGCTTGAGATCGACTATGGGAAATCCTTCTTCGATTATCATGGCGTTGGTGAGTGCGATCGGGCGGGCGCCCATCATAGCAAGGTCATTGACTGTTCCGGCTACGGCGAGCCTACCAATATCGCTTTTTGGGAAGAAAAGCGGTTTGATCGCATGTGAATCGGTTGTTATTACAAGTTCCCCGCCATCAAGCTCGTCTCCGATCGCGATCGTTGCGCCGTCATCCATCTGGTCCAGCCCGACGCTGCCTGCAGAACGGTTCGTGATGCCCTCGATGATCACTGAGCCGAGGAGGTCCTGCATCACCGCTCCGCCTGCGCCGTGCGCAAGCATGATCTTTTTTGGAGTCGTATCCTTTGTCTCTGCGCTCATGATTTCACTGCTTTATCCCGCATACCAGTCTCGATCCAGCCAATCCATGCGTCAATCCCATCTCCTGCCTTTGCGCTCGTCTTAAGCGCAGCGATCCCGGGGTTGATCATTCTTGCGTCATCCACCATCTTACCCGGGTCTGCGCCCACGAACTCTGCGATATCGACCTTGTTCACGATCACAAGGTCGCTTGAGAGAAATATCATCGGGTGCTTGCTCACAATATCATCCCCTTCACTCACACTCACGATAACAACTCGCTTGTGCTCTCCAAGTTCAAAATCTGTGGGGCAGATCAGGTTGCCGACGTTTTCAATGAACACGAGGTCGAGATCTGCGAGCGGAAGCCCGGGTATTGCGTGATCCACGAGATGCGCATCAAGATGACATTCCTTTCCGGTGTTCAGGGCGATGGTCGGGACGCCATACTTCTTGAAACGTGACGCATCGATATCTGCCACGACGTCACCTGCGATGACGCCGATCCGGCACCGTTCCCCCATACGTTCGATCGCAAGTTCGATCAGCGTTGTCTTGCCTGAGCCGATCGCACCCATAATATTAATCGCAGTGATCCCGTGGCTCTCAAAGAGCTTCCGGTTCTTGTTCGCATGTCGCCTGTTCGCATCAAAAATATCGCTTCCAATCGGTATGTTCAGGTGCATATCGTTATCTCCCTAATTATGATCTCACGACCCCGGATAAGCTCGGCAGGCGCACTGCACTGTGGGCAGATGAGATATGAGAGCATCGAGTCGTCTGCCGCCCCGCCGGTGTATCCGCACCCGCATCTGATCTCTGCTTTGATCTCGGCGATCTTCAATTTCGCGCCCTCAAAGAGCGTTCCTTTGACTATGGATTCCATGCAGAACGTCAACTGGTCACAATTGATCATTGCAAGCTCCCCGATCTCAAGCTCGATTGCTGAGACTGATGTGGCATTGTTTTCCTCTGCAACCCTGATCGCTGAGTCATATATCTCTGTTGCTATGCTGTATTCATGCATTATATTCCCTCCGGATCCCCCTAATCACCATAACTGCCATAACTGCCATAACTGCCATAACTGCCATAA
>JAYEGG010000037.1:2677-5537 GCA_034658995.1 Methanobacteriota archaeon
CCATAACTGCCATAACTGCCATAACTGCCATAACTGCCATAATGCCAATAATTTACATAATCTCCAGGATATGGTCCCTGCAATCCACCACGGTCCCTTACCTCACAGCCCATTACCCCATCGCACCTCACAGTCCATCCCTTCCCCCGTATCGCCACCAGTTGTGGCATGTCCCCTCCGCACTGACCATACAGGGTCCATACGGGTTCTGTGGCGTACAGACGCCTCCAAAGAGTTTGCACTCATCGGGCGTCTTCAGTGCTCTTAGAACCTGACTGCAACTGCACCCGGGGTTCAGGTCGCGGGGCGGATCAATTTTAATATCGTATCTCAGCCGTGCGTCGTAATCGCCGAACCTGGATCTGATCGCAAGCCCCGAGTCCCCTATGCGCCCGATGCCGCGCCAATCCGCATCTACCACCTCAAATACCCGGTCAACCAACTCCCGTGCCTTCGTATTACCGGAATCGTTCACTGCACGGGTGTATGCATTCTCAACCACTGCTCCCCCGCCGCGGATCTGTCTTAGAATCATGATGATGGCAAAGAGGATGTCGATAGGCTCAAAACCCGCAACAACAATTCGGTACCCCATCTTCGCAAATCTTTCGTAGGGTTGTGTCCCGATGATTGTTGCGACATGTCCCGGTGCGATAAAACCGTCTATATCCAGATCCGGACCGTCATCGATCAGCACGTCCATGGCTGGCGGGATCAGGCGGTGGGATGCGAAGATGCTGAAGTTTGGCGGCGGCTGGTTCACGAGAACGGCTGCATTCGATGGGGCGGTCGTCTCAAAGCCAATTCCGAAAAAGACAATGTCGCCTGCGCTTTGCTCTGCCATGCGCACCGCATCGTTCACGCTGTACACGATCCGGACATCCGCACCCTCTGCTCGTGCGTCTGCAAGACTCATCTTTGAGCCGGGAACCCGGAGCATGTCCCCGTAGGTGAGGACTGTGACACCGCTCTTTGCAAGCGCAATCACGCGATCAATGTCCCCCGCCGGCGTGACGCAGACCGGACACCCGGGACCGCTTAAGACATCCAGATCATCAGGGAGTAGCGAACGGATCCCGTGCTTTGTGATAGCCTGCTCATGCGTGCCGCAGACGTGAATGAGCCTGACCGGTCGATCAGGCATCAGCGAACGGATCAGTCTGGCTGCACGCCCTTCCGGAGTTTGGTCTTCTTCAGCCATCTTCAAGTTCCTGTTCCAGCGCGGCTGCATATTCGCTGAAGAGCACAAACGTCTCCTCTGCCTCAGCAGGCGTCATAAGCTGGATTGCGTAGCCCACATGGACCAGCACATAATGCCCGACCGTGGCGCCGTCCACCAGATCCAGCCGCACGTCCTGTTTGATGCCCCCGAGATCAACGGTCGCTGTGCTATTTGTTATTGACAGAATCTCCCCTGGTACTGCAAGACACATTATGAGTATAACATTGGGCTTGCGAGATGATAAAAGTTTGGAGGCGGCCTTGCGCGTGATTGGGTGATTCAAAACCCTCCGCGCATCCTGTCAAGTGCGCGTATGATCTCTGCCTCGCCTGTGGCATACGACATGCGGACATGCTCCGTACCATATATGCCAAATGCTGACCCTGGCACCATGATCACGCCGCGCTCAGCCATATCCGCTGCGATGCGGTCGCCATCCCCGACCCGCGGAAAGACGTAGAATGCGCCCGCAGGTGTCGCACACTCAACACCCATCTCCCGAAGCCCGTTAAGCAGGATGTCCCGCCTCTTTTTGAACATGCCCCGCATCTCTGCCACGCGTTCCTGTGGACCAGTGATTGCCGCAAGCGCCGCCATCTGTGCAACCGAGTTTGCGCACGCCTGCACATACTGATGCACCTTGTGAAACTGCTCGATGTACTCCGGTCTTGCTGCAAGATACCCCAGGCGCCAGCCCGTCATCGCATAAGTCTTGGATGCCGCATTCACTGTGACCACGTTGTCTGTGAACTCAGCGGGGCTGACATGCTCACCTTCATAGATGAAAAACTCATAGACCTCGTCAGAAATGATCGTAAAGTCGTGATCCTCGGCAAGTTCTGCGAACGCTCGTATTTCTCCTTGCGATTGGACAGTTCCACACGGATTTGACGGTGAATTCACGATCAATACCTTTGTATTGCGCGTGATCTTCTCAGCCACCACGTCAGGATCAAGACGAAGATTAGTGAGTGGAACGCTGACTGCTCGCCCGCCCGCGATGCGTGATAGCGCCGTGTACGAGACAAAACCAGGATCCGGGACCAACACATCATCGCCCGGCTCAACCAGCGCCTGCAAGCTTATGTGCAGCGCCTCGCTTGCACCGGACGTCACCATGATCTCATCAGGTCTCACAGAGATGTTATTGTCACGCAGAAACTTCTCTGAAAGCGCAGCCCGAAGTTCTGGTATGCCTGCGCCCGGCGTGTACCTGGTGTGCCCGTCCTTGATCGCATCAATCGCAGCATCGCAGACATGCGCCGGCGTCGGAACATCTGGTTCCCCAAGCCCGAGGTTGATGCTGCCGGTGCCTGCTGCCTCAAACATCTTGCGGATGCCGGAAATGTCGATCTCCGACACCCTATCAGTGAACGATCTCATCGTTTACTCAATTCAAGCGTTGCGGCATAAATAATCATCGCGGTCATCAGAAACTCGCACCAGCTATTCCCGGTTCGAGGGCGTCGCGATTATGGTGGTGCAGGCAATTGTTTTGTGGGATCGTTTTTCTTTGGCTCTCTGGTATCTTCCGTGATAGCGAACCCAGGAGCTCTATCAGATTGATCATCTATTCAGCCACTCGATATCGGTTTTGCAGAGTTTCCTGTCAGTTGAAAATATAATGAACCGCGGATA
>JAYEGG010000038.1:0-5500 GCA_034658995.1 Methanobacteriota archaeon
TTTATCCGCGGTTCATTATATTTTCAACTGACAGGAAACTCTGCAAAACCGATATCGAGTGGCTGAATAGATGATCAATCTGATAGAGCTCCTGGGTTCACTATCACGGAAGATACCAGAGAGCCAATAATCTGGCTTGTGTCGAATTCATCCCCTCAACTACCAACTCGATCCCGCGCCCACCCACACTATTCTTTGCAAGCGCAATATGTATCTCTTCCAGCTCACCCACAAGTTGTTTCAGACTTACGTGGTGGTGTTTGCACCGGTAGGCTAAGTATCTGTAGAAAAGCAGTCCTGTAATGCATAGAAATGTGTGCACTCTGATGTTAGCGTCCTTGTGGTGGTTAATAGGTCCTATCAAAACGAGGAATGCATCACTCAGTAGTTTGAAGTCGTCTTCCACGAGGGATTTCTGGTTATAGACCTTCACTATCTTGTCAGAGTGCCATTTGTCCTTGTCAGCGAAAACTATCATCTTTCCGAACCCCCCCATAACGTTCTTTCTCTGCATCTTTGACAGGACTTTCAAAGATGTGGTGAAAAACACTATCAACCAACCCAATCGATGTATGACCTATCAAAACATAAACCCCCTTGCCACCGGTCTCCCTAACTTACCATAAATTTTCCCAGATCCAGCAGAGAAAATAATCGAGCTTGTTTTACGTTCATCTCTTCAACCATCAGCATGACATTTTTACCCGTTTTCTTCTGCACAAGGGCAAGACGTATTCCGTTTAACTCATCCACAAGTCGCGTAATGCTCAATCGAAGATGTTTGCATTTCCATGCCAGATATCTGTAGAAGATCATACCTACGACGCATAAGAAAATGTGCGTTCGGATGTTGAAGTCTTTATGATGGTTGATCGGTCCGATCGGAACAAGAAGTACATTGTTTAGCAGTTTGAAGTCATCCCGGGCAAGATATTTCTGATTGTATGTTTTTGCAATTTTTTTGGAATGCCAGATGTGCATATCAGTAAACAGAATAGTCTTTCCAAAGCCTGCATAACGCTTCTGTTCTACCGCCTCCTTGATCCATATCTTCAGAGATGGTTTTTTCTTGCCCGGTGGCACCGCGCCAATTCTGTGCCCAAACACTGATCTGAAATCCTTGTAAATGATCTCACTCACCTCTCGCTCTACGCTGCCGGCATCCCGTTCCTTCCCTCTGTTGCTTCCAAGCCTTCTTTGTAGATCGGCAAGTTTCGCCAGCATCTTTGCCTTTCTTTTCTCATAGCTTTCCATCTGTTTTCGGTACGAGGCATCACTGTAGAGAATAACAGTAGTGAATTCCTTCCTGAAGAATTCGTGCTTTGTCCTGTAGCCGTATATCTCATTGCCCTTCGAATTCGTATACAGATATTTGTAATCATCAAGCGATATCTTCAAAAGTTCTTCCGCCTGATTGTGTTTCGCAGAAGCTACAAAATTCATTTGGGACGTTACATCTTTGATATTTACTTTTGAGTTGTTACCTTTGTCAAAGACCAGTACCATGTCATCAGTCGTTATTTTCAGATTGGTCAGCCGTTGCGTGAGTGCATCCAGCAGTTCCGGAAATATCTTCGAATCATGTCTATTCCCCTCATAGACTTCGTGCATGAATGGCACATTATCTTCAGATACGGCAAGCCCCATACACACCTGTTTCATATGGTTCCTGTACTGTTTGTTATTCCCGTTCTGCGGCAGTTCTCCGCCTTTTGTGATGTAATTGAACCAGTTAGTTTCATCGAGGAAAAGTATCCGGGGCGTCATGCCCTTCTCGATAAGCGCCTTGCACAGATCATCTTCGATTTTCCTGCTGGTTTCATGGTCCACGTATTTGTAGTGGTTCAAGAAATTCTGGCAGGTACGTCTGTGCGGAAACTTCCACAGCAAATTCAATGAAGATTCATCGAACCATTTCTGCATGGCATTCTCTGATAATGCCCCGTCGCACCTTCCGATAATGTTCAACAAGAGATATTCACCAACTGTTAAGCCCTCCATCTTCCTCTTGTTGGTATGCCGATTTACGATGTCGATAAAGTTCAGTTCCTCAGATACAGCAAGGAGCGCGGCGGTCTTCCCATACTGGAAAGATGTTAACTTGATATGTGACAATTCTGCTGCCATCTCTTTCAGTTCAACGAGCTTCTCCGCAGTTCCAAGGTACTTTTGCCACACCTGCTTGGGCTTGCCATCAACCCTCGCCATCTCAACAGCATACCAATAAATATGACCCTTGATCTTCTTCTTTCTCAATGACACCATATAGATATATTAGGTCATACCACTATAAATAGCTATCTGCTCTAATCGATATGTAATGCGGCATTATGATAATATCAAAAGTTAGGTCCTACAACTTGAGAGACGGCAACAAGTCCGATGGCTAACGATTTCCAAGAAAAATCAGAGGCTAATTTGCGTTTCTTTGAAACTTGGGTTGTAAGGCATCCACAGGTAGGAGGTTGGACGTTGATGTAAGCGCGGTGGGGGTAGGGTATGTAGTAAGATGGGGTATTGTAGTAAGAGCAGGATAGCTCATTTTTTATAGGGTGTTTAGTGCAGAGATGAGTGCATGGGTTGTTTTTAACGACACTGTCGCTAATTGTGGTAGTCCGGGCACAATGTCCTCATAATTTGCTTTGTTTCTATGTAGTCTTAATCGATTAAGATCATTTCCTATCTTTTTACGTGATTTATCGGAGCTATTCTTGAATTGATTTCGAACATACTTATGAACGTTTACTGTCGGCGGATCCTTCGAAAGCATTTGATTCCCATCGATATCACGTAAGTGGTTTCGTGCTTTGCAGAAAGCAGCATAGTAAGCTCTGCTAACAGAAGAACGCAACTTAGCTTCTCTATTTGGTGAGTTTGCCGCATCTCCTGCAAGTTCCTGCGCAAGTTTCAAATATTCCGACCAATCAAAAGTCATACGAATTCCACATCAATGCATAGTTTTTCCTGTATATTAGGAGAGATATCTAACCACCATTCATCCTCAATCTGTTCCAGCTTTTCAAAAGCTTCATCAGGTGAAAGGTCTGTGCGAATAAAAATTACTAATTCTTGATCGTCTGCAAACTCCGGATCGGTAACGACCTCAAGGACAACTTGTGCAGAGTTTCCAAAATAATTTCTAATTTGCTCGCATGCTTCGCAGAGGGGATGTAAAAGGAAAGAGTTGTCCACAACAAACTTTATAACTTCAGATCTATTCCGAAGATTTCGGAAGACATAAAACTTCTCTAATTTTCGCAAATCCGAAGTAGGATACGTTAATGAAGTTTTGTTCTGATACGTACCACTAATTAAATCACGTAGCAGATGCAAATTGTTACTCGCACGCTCGATGTCGGAAAATTGTTCATACCCCCATTCTTCCCCCCTTGCACGCCTCTGGATAACCGTATCGAAAAGAGAGCGATAAGCTGAACATATATTTGGTGTTGTAGCGGGTGGTTGAACCCCTGAAAAAGTGTTTGGAGACCCCGTAAAGATTGTCTGCTCTAACTCTCCGCTCACCATTACTCCGGTTGGTATTTTCAATCCTTCGGTACTTGTGTGGTATGGGGCACCCATTTACTTTTCTCCTATCGAGTAAAGACCTTTAACAATATTCGATGAATCTCTGTTTATGACCAAAAAGTTATTTATCAATTTTACTACATCCTTTACAGACATGCTTGCAAGTTCGTAATTATAATTGAAATTGTGGACCATGGTAGTTTTTCCCTGAGGTTCGATAACAAGCTTAAGCATGTATGGTTCTTTTCTTGCGTAAATGATACCTCCATAACCAATTTCATGACCCTCAAAAACTGGCATTAAACCACTTTTGTTTATGTTAAGTCCGATTTTTGGAAGCTTCTCTTCATTATCAACCTCAATAGCCCATACAAAGTTTAAACCAAGCGCCTTGTATGGTATATGGGGCAATAGTTCTATATAGCTACTAGCGATATTTGCTAAAGATTCTAAGGAATTCTTATCTTGCTTTTTAACCGTAATTTGCAGCCGTTGATGATCAACTATCAACGAAAAAGACTTTGAGTCAAATAGAGAAAAATCAGGAGTATGTACAAAATGATCCGGTTCTTCAACTATTAATAATTTATCCTTGAGCCATTGCGGAGCTATTATGCTTGGATTGTGGACAGAAGCTATTATCACAATATCTGCTTGTATAAGTTTCACTTCCATGCTTACTCCCTTCATAATTAGAATATATGGGTGTCAATTGCATACTTAAAGCCACCGTTTGCGTGTGTTGTCTCGTCTCCTTCGTTCATATTCCGTTTTGTCGGGATTCTGTATGTAACTCACCACAACCTCCCCACCATGATTTGGCTGCACCCATGAAAAGCAGCTCACTCTACCCGAACAACCGATCGAGCTACCCAAAGTTTAACGCCCCCTGAAACAACGTGAAACCGATGGAAACAAACTCTGCGAAGAATCAGGCAGGATCGCTCGAAGGGGATTTTGATCCGTCTTACCTTGCACGCTGCGCACAACTCGCAATGGTTCTTGAGGTCTCCGCATCCCCGAAACCGGGCAACGTGGATCGAGACCACGATTACCCTGACACGACCTTTGAGCACTTCCTTGCGTCCGCAATCGGGACCTATCCGGTGCTCGAAGACGCGGCAAGATCCGGAAGCGGCGTCGGCACGCTGATACACGCGGCAGCAAAGGAATCGCTACGGTGGCAGCACGGGGGAAACACGCACTTCGGCGCATTTGTTCTGCTGATTCCGTTGCTGATGGCTGCCGGAAGCGGCAGACCTGCTTCAGAGATCGTTTTTGATACCGCCGCAGAGGATGCTGCCGAATTCTACCGTGCGTTTTCGGTTGCGGGCGTTCGTGTGGACGCAGTTCCGGAGATCGACCTTAAAGACGCGGAATCCGTCACCAGAATCCTGAAAGAAGATATCCGACTCTTCGATCTGATGAAACTCTCTGTCGATAATGATCTGATCGCAAACGAATGGGTGAACGGGTTTACGCGGACATTTGAGTGCGCAGATCGGATCACAGAGAAAGCAGGTAAGATGAGCATCAACGATGCCATCGTGTGCACGTTTTTACAGATGCTTGCAGAGACCCCCGACACGTTTATCCGGACAAAATTCGGAAGAGGAAAGTCGATTGATGTCAGCAATCATGCGTCAATGGTCATCGCAGGTAGCAGGGATCTTAATTCGATAAAACACGGAGTCCACGAATTTGACAAAAAATTGATCAGTGAAAAGGTGAACCCGGGGTCGACTGCGGATATTGTAATCGGCGGGCTCTTTGTTGCGCTGGTTCGGGGGCTGCGGGTGTAGCAGGGGGTTTTCTGGCTACATAAACAGTTTCCGCAGACTGAATAGCATTTTCGGGTTTTTGCGAATCAGTGTTCCCAGCATTTCAAACAGGCTCATTGTACTTAAGTCGACACTATCAACAGAGTGCACGATTTTGTTCAGGTCGCGGTCGGTCATCGGCACGAAATGGT
>JAYEGG010000039.1:0-5456 GCA_034658995.1 Methanobacteriota archaeon
GGGCATGCAGTCACACATGCGCCGCAGCCCTTGCAGTTGTACTTCTTGATTTTAGGAAGCCCGTTGTCTGCAATCTCGATTGCGTCAAACATGCATGCTCGCACGCAGTCACCAAGACCGATGCATCCGTATGAGCAGGCTTTCCTTGTGCCTGAAAGCAGGATTGCGGCTCTGCAGGTGTCCGCACCGATGTAATCGTATCGGTCCTTGCAGTTCGTACCACCCTGACAGAGCGTGACCGGATACAGGGGCTCTGATGCGCTGATATCCATCCCGAGTAGTTCTCCGATCATCTCGAAGGTCTCGGTATCGCATGAGGTGCACGCATCTGGCGTGATATCCCCTGCAACGACGTGCTCTGCAAAATCAGCGCATCCCGGATATCCGCAGGCTCCGCAGTTCGCACCGGGCATCAGTTCCATCAGTGCATCAACAAGCGGATCAGACTCAACATAGAACGCCTTTGACGCCCAGACAAGCATTGCTGCCATTGCAAGTCCGAGTGCGCCAAGTACGGCGATTGCAGGGGGCAGCAAACTCATGAGATCAACAGTCATAGTTTCACCACCGAAAAGTAGCTGACAACGATTAATGCGACCATCGTCGCTGCAAAGAACGCTCCGATGAAGCCGCTGAAGAGACCAACGTTACGCATAATCAACTTCTCTCGCACCGCAGCTGTCGCAAGCATCACCCATGAGTAGCCAAGACCTGCCGCGAATGCGCAAATTATGCTTGCCCCATAGGTGTAGCCCTCCTGTATGTTCATCAGCACCACACCAAGCACAGCGCAGTTCGTTGCGATCAGCGGGAGATAGATCCCGAGCGACTTGTAGAGCGGCGGGCTGAACTTACGTATGATGAACTCGACAAGCTGCACAAACGAAGCGATGATGAGGATGAAACAGATCGTCCGCAGGAATGTCAGATCCTTCCCTATAATACTTGCAGGGCTCAGGAGATAATGATAGATGGGCCATGTGAGGATCGCCGACATCGTCATAACGAAGGTGACCGCCATCGACATGCCTTTTGACGTATCTGAGTTGGTGGTCAGACCAACATACGAACAGAGTCCGAGAAACATTATGAGGAGGAAGTTCTTTGTGAACATCGCATTCACAACGATCGGGAAGAGGTCCTCGGTCGGCATAAATCCGGGTATTAACACTTCGCTCATATTTCATAACCCTCCTTTTTGAGTTGTTTCACCCGTTTACGATCACCCATGATCTTGAAGAGAAGCATCAGTGCGGCAATCGTTAAGAATGCACCTGGCGGTGTTATCATCACGGTTGCAGGCTCAATCGGGAATTCTATTGGATTAGGGACGAATGAGAACCCGGGAACCTCTGAAAGTGGGTAAAATCCAAGTTCACCACCCTTACTCCAGAGCATCACGAGTTTTAACGCTCCGGTTCCGAGAATCTCCCTGATACTGCCAAGCAGTACCAGCGCCGCCGCAAAACCAATTGATATACCGATTCCATCAGCTATCGATGGTAAGATCGGATTTCGGTTCGCATACGCTTCAGCCCTACCGATCACGATGCAGTTCACAACAATCAGCGGAACAAAGATTCCGAGCGCCTCGTACATCGGCGGCAGAAATGCCTCGAGTATCATATCAATCATCGTAACGAAAGTACAGATGATCAGGATGAATATCGGGATTCTAACGCCTGGGGGGATCTGTTTTCGCAGAAGAGAGACAAAGATGTTTGAGCCGAGCATCACAAAGGTAAACGCCATCGCCATGCCGAGCGCGTTTGCAAACGACGTGGACACAGCAAGTACCGGACAGAGACCGAGCACAAGCACAAATACGGGGTTATCCTTGATGATACCTCTAATTACCTCTCCTACAAAGGATTTCTTTGCCATTTATGAAACCTCCTGTTGCATCTTCCCAATTATTTCAGCGGCTCCGGCGGTGACATATCCGGACGAGATCGTTGCGCCTGAGATGCCATCGATCGCTCCGCCGTCACTGCTCAGTTTCAGCCCATCAAGACCGACCCCTTCGAATTGTGCGACGAACCCTTCATCTTTCTGGATCTTATCCCCGATTCCAGGGGTCTCTTTCTGTGACATTACTGTAACTCCGGTCACAACGAAATCGGTGTCCACTCCGACTGCGAGCGTTAAGATGTCCTGCATGCCCTGAACCTCTGCCATGGCTCCATAACCGATCAGGTCGCCACCGTCATAAGCCTCGTAGCAGATTTCTCCGCCACCGACCAGCTTGAACTTGGTAGCATCAGGAACAACCTCCTCATCGAGTAGTTGTTTGTCAGGACCGCCTGCCTCCGCTGCCAGCTTCTCAAGCTGTGTCTGAGTGATGCCATACGTCGCGGTCAGGACCACAGCTGCAACCACCGAAATGAGCGTTAGCTTGACAAGTATCATTACAGTGGAATCTTTTGTTTCTGCCATTTTATTTCCCTCCGATCGGCTTTGGTATGGTGCTTCTGTCGATGAGCGGGCTGAAGACGTTCATCATGAGCACTGCAAAGCACATCCCTGTGAAATATGCACCAAAATGGAGCTGGATCAGTATTAACACGGCAAGCAGGGTCCCATAGATCAGTCTGCCCTTCTTTGTCACAGGCGATGTGATCGGGTCTGCTGCAAGGAAGATCAGCCCAAGGAAGTATCCTCCGGTCAGGACATAAGGAAGCTGCCATCCCTTTCCAGTGATCAGTATCAGGAGTATCAGGAGAATAGTAGCACTGAGTGCCACCCGACGATCCACATATCTCTTGTACAGCATAATTGCGCCACCGAGCAAGACCAGCGCAGGCGATGCCTCGACAAGCCTGCCAGCACCAGTCTCAAGCAAGATGTCAGAGAAACTACCGAGATTCGGCGTTGATGCGGCGCCCATTAAGGTGGGCCACGCGGCAAGCAGGAACGCAAATCCGACCAGCGCAGGGTGGAATACGAGTGTTCCTGTGCCTCCAAAGATGTATTTTGCCACCGCGATCGCAAAGACGGCTCCGATGATGGGAACCCAGAGATGCTCACTGACGCCTGGTGGCATGAGGAGCGCAAGCAGCAAGCCGACCAGCACCGCATTCCCGTCAGCGATTGTGATCGGCTGGGATGCTGCTTTGTAGATTATAATTTCGGCAACAACCGCAGCAATCACGGTTGCAAGAATGATCTTTATCGCAGGAAGCCCGAAGTGATAGCTCGCCGCTATCGTGATCGGTATCAGTGCAGCGACTGTCCCCCACATCACGCTCTTCACGCTCTCCTTACTCTTTACATGTGGTAATGGCGATATCGTGTAGGTCATGCTTCCGCCCCCATCTCAGCCACACCATGCTTGCCATACCTGATTATCTGCACGAGCGGGAGCTTGGACGGGCAGACGTACGCACACATACCGCATTCCACGCAGTCGCCGATGTAGAGTTCCGCACACTTGTCGAACTGGGCGCTGTCAGCATACCCGTAGAGCAGATGCGGCATCAGACCGATCGGACACTCATCCACACACCACGCGCAGTTGATGCATGGTGCGGGCGGCTCACGGTTGATATCACTCTCGGTCTGCAACAGAATGCCGGTGGTCGTCTTGATCACGGGAACCTCGTCGCTGTACTGCGCCGCGCCCGATATCGCGCCGTTCATGACAAGCTTGACCGATGTGCCACTACAGCCACCGCACTCATCGATCACATCCTTAATCGATGTTCCAAGCTCAACAAGAACATTGCCGGGAGAGCGCACCGCGCCAGCGACAGTGATCGTTTTCTTAATCATTGGTATGCCGTCGTGCACCGCATCATACAGTGCCTTCATCGCACCGATGCTGCTCACAATAACCCCCCGATCCTCAGGAGTGCTACCGCGTGGCACCTTCTTTCCTGCAAACTTCTTGGCAAGCGTGTTCTCGGTACCTGCCGGATAGTACGCCGGTGTTGCGACAATCTTGATGTTACGGTCCGGTATCGTCTCGGTTCGCATGACGTGCAGTGCTTCAGAGTCGAGTTCGATAACAATTGTCGCTTTCTTGGCGCCAACCGACTTCATTAATGCTTTCAGCCCGTACACGATCTCAGAAGGATGATCGAGCATGAGCGCAGCGTTTGATGATAAATCCCCTGTATTCGTTCCGTTGATGATAATTGTGTCAATATCTACTTTTTTGTACACTGTCGGTAGTCCATTTGGTTCGACGATTCCTGAGTCCATGATAATGCGACTCATTTTACTCGCCGACAAACCCGCTGGCTTAAAATCCTTTTTTTCCCCATCGTGTGTCTTGATCACCACGCTGAGAACATCCTTGCCAGCAGGATGTGGCAGTTCGGAGACAGCAGTCACTTCTCCGGAAACGCTTGAATGTATCATGGACGTACCATCGCCAATTAATTGACCGACAGAAACAATATCACCAACACCTACTACGGGATTGCACACCTCGCCAGCGTGCTGCTGTAAAGGAATAGTCACCTGATCAGGCGTTTTCATGGTTGCAATCTTCAATACGGATGCCTCCTATGTTTCGAGTTATTGATACGTGTGTCAGTATATAAGTCTTGTTCTCACCCGGGCAGTCGCCCATGCGGAGGTGCCTGATCAAACACCATGTTACACATACGCGTCGACCGGAAATTGCGGAAAACAACGCGGAATTTTGATATATACCCCACACCGGCACAGACCCGAGCTTTTTCAAATCAGTTGATACTCAATTCGTGGGATTCGTCCATTCGTGATAAAATCACGAATTTAGACGAATATCGCGAATTACACAAATCTACACCCACATAATCTATTTATTACACTTAAAAATTTGACTTATCCCGCATGAGTGAAAATTATGCCCTTGTTTTTGGTGGCATCGTTTTTTGGTCTGTCGGTAAAACATGGACTCGGCGGGAATTGAACCCGCGGCCTCAACGTTGCGAACGTTGCGATCTTCCCCTGATCTACGAGCCCTTGTAATCTATATTGTGCCTTTGCGCGAGACGCCTACAATAATCCAACCTCAACTACCTGCACGCTCTCAACGTCCGGCACCTGCGCAAACGCATGCTCAATGCTTTCAGTTCCGCCCTCGACATCGCCGACAACGACCGTTACCATCAGGGCGACAAGCCCGAATGCGATCGGCTCCTCTGCAATTCCTCTCAGCCGGATACCTTCCGGCACCACCGCGGCGAGATTCCCCTTGAGTGTTTCGAGGTCAACGTCCACGTCACCCGGCATAACCTTAATTAATGCTGCTACATCTCCCATTTTTCTCACCTCACGGACCAGTAAACCCACATGTGGGGCAGACATAAGCATTGCTCTGTTTTCTACATGAAACACACCTGCCGAGGGTCGCTTCGCATGACGGGCACGGAAACTGCGTGTATCCGGACGTGACCAGATGCGCACCGCATGATGTGCAGTATTTTGTAGCGATTGTTGCTGTCATCATTTAATCGTTTGTGTGC
>JAYEGG010000040.1:0-5443 GCA_034658995.1 Methanobacteriota archaeon
AGGAGGTGAGATTTTATGGCTGAATACAGATGTAAGAACTGTGGATACGTTACCGACGCTGATGCGGCGCCGGAGGAGTGTCAGGTCTGCAAGCACAAGGACTCGTTTGAGAAGATAAATGATTGATGCACTTTGAGACAGAGTGGAGGTCATAACCCAAACTCCACTCCCCATTTTTCCGGGTGATTCAAACAGTCCGAATATGACACTTTTTATTATTTTCTGGGACGATTCGAAAACCGCAGAGGGACGGGAGAGAGAAACAACACCCCTCTGCGATCCTCAGCGTCCTCTGCGGTTAATCTTTTTTTGCCATGATCCACTTATCCGGAAGAAATTAAAAAGTCTCACATATCTCGAGATGGGGGGATGGATCGAGGAGCGGTTGGGTGATGTGAAAGGCGATCTCCAGGGCGGATCGATCGATGTGGTGACCGCAGAGGGGGTTGCCGGGTGGAATGCGGAGATGGGGACAATTCTTAGGTGAAACGTGATGGGGGGGGTTTAGTTGCGCGAGAATTCCTGGTTCTGCTGTTGTGGTATTTCCACCTATAAACCCCCACCACCACAATCCCCTTTCACCCCAACAAGACCCATCTCATCCGCGCCCCGTACGACCCTTCCTCCGGTGGTGGTGTGATTGTACGGGTTATTCATGCGCGGTTACTTAGTCGGCGGTTGGCTAAACACACGCGAAACTTAAATCTATGAAGATACTAAGAGCAGAAAACATGATACGGGTAGCAGTCGGCGGAACGTTTGATCCACTGCATGACGGGCACAAGGCACTTCTCAGCAGGGCATGCGAGCTTGGCAGAGATGGTCGGGTTGTGGTTGGGTTGACCTCGAACGATCTGGCAGGCAAGCGATTGCGGGCGGTTGCCGACTATGATGTCAGGGCGCGTGAACTCATAAGATATATCAGGGACTGGTTTGGGATATCCCCCGAGATCGCGGTTCTGCACGATCCGTATGGCACAACGCTGGCAGAACATTTTGATTACCTCGTTGTTTCTCCTGAAACGCATTGCATCGCAGTGAAGATTAATGAACTCCGTAGAGAGCGCGGGATGTCTCAAATAGAGGTCGTTCCGGTGCCTTATGTGCTGGCAGATGATGGTATGCCGATTTCTTCCACGCGGATCAAGAACGGTGAGATTGATGTGCATGGAAGGTTGATAAAAGATTAGTTACAGACAAAGGAACTGACAAAGATGATTCACGAGGTGACTCGATGACTGAAATATCCAGCATGATCATTACACACGCAAAAGCAAGCATTGGGGACATCGAGCGTGCAGGGCATGGCACGGTCGAGGCTCTGCTGCATGTGCTGCATTCGCATGAGCTGGTGCATGAGTGTGTGGTGCTGATGACCTGCAACCGCGTGGAGGTGTATGTGGTCTCGCCAAAGGGGAGCAAAGTTCTCTTTGAGTATATGAAGAAGATGGGCGTGCCTGACCGGGTCATCGAGTTCAATGACCATGAAGAATCGCTGATGCATCTCATGCGGGTTGCGTGCGGGCTTGAATCGATGATCGTTGGCGAGGACCAGATACTCGGGCAGGTCAAGGAACTGTACCACGACGCAAGAGCGGCAGGGGTCACAGGAAAGGTGCTTGACACCGCATTTGAAAAAGCGATCCATGTCGGCAAGCGGGTGCGGTCAGAGACGCGGATCAACAAAGGCTCAGTCTCCATTGGATCGGCAGCAGTTGATCTCGCGGAGGCGGAACTTGGCACGCTGCAGGGAAAGACTGTCGTGGTCATCGGGGCTGGCGCGATGGGGTCGCTTGTTGCACATGCGCTTGCACACAAGGATGTTTCGGCAGTATATGTCGCAAACCGCACTTTCGACCGTGGAGAGGCGCTTGCAAAGGAACTGGGTGGGACCGCTATTCCGTATGATGAAAAAGACAATTATATCGCATCTTCTGACGTGGTGATCAGCGCGACATCTGCGCCTCATCCGGTGCTGACTGCGGAGGTCATGCGCCAGATCATGGAAGACCGCGATGACTGCAATAACCCTGATGGCGAATGTCATGATCTGTTGATGATCGATATAGCCAACCCGCGGGATATCGAGGACTCTGTAGCTGATTTACCGGGTGTGAGACTGCACAACATCGATGGGCTCAAGGCGATCAGCGATAGCAATCTGCACAAGCGGATGCAGGAGACCAAAAGGGTAGAACAGATCATAGAAGATGAGTACGCCCTACTCACTATACAGTACAAGCGACAGAAAGCCGACAAAGTCATATCATCGCTGTACAACCAGATCGAGGAACTGCGGATCCGTGAACGTGAGCGGGCGATCAATCGACTCTCTGCAACACACACGCTAGGGGATTTTGAGCGCGGCGTGCTTGACGACCTCACGCACGCGATCACCAACAAGGTGCTTGCAGAACCAACCAAGACGCTGCGCGATGCGGCAGCCGAGGATGACATAGATTTCCTTGCGGCGACTGCCGCGCTGTTTCGGCTGGATGAGAAGTGATGCGCAACTTCTTGTCACGGAGAAGGGGTCAATATTGTATGCGGGTATCCACACAATATTAAGCAAGTACCTTAATGTGACCGATTTTCTTAAAAAATCCCGGAAGTTTCTATCCGGAAGTTACGCTGCCACCATCAAGCCAAAAATAGGAATCAGGGGTGTAAGTATCCCCTATCCCCGGACCACGTCCCGCAGCCGGTCCCGATTGAACTCCTCGTCTTCAAACGGTCGCTTTCGCATCCTGTGCGGGAGCACCAGTTCGGAGGCTTCGAGGATATCATCGACGATCACCTGTTCACGTCCCTCATAAGCGGCATTCGTCCGTGCTGTCCTGTCGATCATGATGTCTGCCCGGTGTCCGTCCACCCGAAACTCGATGCAGATCCTTGCGATGGTGCGCAGCAGTTCGTGCGGCATCTTGACACTTGGCAGCAGACGCTGTGCCTGCACGATCTTTGACCGCAGGCGCTCCTGATCTGATGCATACGCCTGTTTGAACGACTCAGGGTCTCTCAGGAAATCGTCCTGCCTTGTAACGATCTCCACGCGCTGCTCGATATCGGGAATGCCTTCTACCTCAACCTGCAGCGCGATCCGGTCAAGTAACTGCGGGCGGAGTTCGCCTTCCTCCGGGTTCATGCTGCCGACGATGATGAACTGTGCCGGGTGGCTGATGCTGATGCCTTCACGCTCGACTGTGTTGATGCCCATGGCAGCCGCGTCAAGCAGCGCATCCACCACATAGTCATCGAGCAGGTTGATCTCATCGACATACAGGATGCCGCGGTTCGCCTCTGCGAGTATTCCTGGCTCAAACGACTGTAAACCGCTTTTTATCGCCTTTTCGATATCAAGACTCCCGACCACACGATCCTCGGTTGCGCCGACCGGCAGATCGATTACTCGCATCATGCGCCGGTCAGTTGCGATCTTGCCGCTTTCGATCCGATCGCTGCATTCCCAGCAGAATTTGTCGGGGTTTGCAGGGTTGCAATTGAATTTACATCCTTGCACGACCTCAATCTCTGGAAGAACCTCGGTTAGTCCCCGCACAGCAGTTGATTTTGCGGTGCCTTTCTGACCGCGAATCAGCACGCCGCCGATTGACGGGTTGATCGCGTTCAGGATCAGTGCGCGTTTCATCTGTTCTTGCCCGACGATCGATGTGACCGGGTAAAGTACCCTGTGAGCCTTTGACTTTACTTTTGTCAGGTCACTTAGTTCTTTCTTTACCTCTTCGAGGTTTTCAGGTGGTTTTTCCTTTATTACGCCCGTTATCGTGGTGGCAGCTTCCCCATTACCACCATTTCCATTGCCCCCGTTGTGTCCCTTGAGCTTCCAGATGTAATCTTTTATTTTTATAGTCGATGCCATAACTAAAACCCTCCGGTTACCGGATCAATCCAAACATTTCGACGCCGTATTGCTTGATGATGATTGTCGATACCATGGTGAGCGATAATAGAACCAGACCGAGCAGGAACATCACAAATACTGTCTTTATGTGTGGACTGTGCCCTTTCCGGATCATGCTTAATTCGATCAGCGTAATACTTGCTGTTATGAGAAAAACAATCGCAGATACTAAAAGGAGAATTGATGACACGAGAACATACGTGATCTCCTGGGTGTACGCCTCCGCACACAGCAGTTCCAAAAGCCAGTCCTTGCCGTTTGTCTCGTATGCAGTAGTAATGATCATCATCATGTATGTGATCTCTGCAATCCCTATCAACGTAGAACATATCCCGGTTACCCCCATCGTGAACATGCCGCCAATATCAGGCATATTTAGGTCAACTTGCCACTCGTCCATTCCCTACCTCATGTAATAATTGGTAGACATCTCATATAAAATTAACGTGTTTCCAGTCATCTGATGTGAGGTACCAGGAAATACAGTACGACAATCGCAAGCAGCAGCGCCGACGAAATCGCACTAACAAATGGCGGCACAATATCTGTGACAAGTGTTAGGATTGTGATGGCAAACATCAGCGCGCCAATGGCTTTCACCGACGCCGGTACTACTGGTAGGTGCGTTGCAAGCCTGTACTTCTCAGGACTTCCAGGAACCCCGAGGCTTGGATCAACCTCAATCTTATGACCGGTCACCGGGATCAGATCAATATCAAAAATAGCCACATTCGAGCCATATCCAATAGTTACTGATATGCTACCGTGCTGCCGTATCCGGATGTGCGCGACAACATCCACGACCGCTTCGGCGCCTACAACAAAATCGTTATATAAAAACTTGATGCTGTCCCGTATTTCAGGACTTGCTGCCAGATATATCCTTGCAGGCGCCCCCTGGTTGACAATGCCGATCTGAAACACACTGTCCTGATCACTATCTACCTGCACCTCGGCACGCTGGTTCTCAAACTCGATTGAGTTAAACCTGAGTCTGCTCAGAACAATTTGCTGCGAAAGTTCCTGTTTTGCCATTTTCATACCGTCATGCACCGCAATATCTTAGTCCCGAAGATTTGGCGGAAGCATATTAGGAATGCCGTCCTCGATCGGATAGTACTCATCACACTTCTTGCAGTACAGCGTGCCTGCAGTGACCTCGTCAACCGAGTCACTCACGTCCGTCACATTTAGCTCCAGATCTCCTTTGCACATCGGGCAGGCAAGTATATCCATCAGTTCCTTCTTCATTGTAATTCACCGAATTTGAATCGGTGCCGATTTTATTAAGACTTTCCATAACTCGTATGGCAGGGGGCGGAGGTAGCTTCAGGTGCGCTATGTTTTTTACGCTGAAATTTCACAACCGTACACGATTGTGTTGAGCCGTTCCAGTTAGCTAAACACTCACAATTAGTTAAAAGGTATGTGTTTAGCCAAGGCGAAAAACCACGAGATTACACAAGATTTCACGAGATTAACACAGAAATCTTGTGAAAATCTGTGTAATCTCGTGGTTCC
>JAYEGG010000041.1:0-5391 GCA_034658995.1 Methanobacteriota archaeon
TCATTTGAACCGCTTTCATTACTGATTTTTGCACCGCACTTTCGCCGCATTTGCACCGCATTTGCACGCCATTATTTGATGGCATAGTGTGTACTCCTGCCAGCACCTTCTTTATCGATTAAACCAAGAGACCTTAATTTGGATAGTTCCCGAAGAGAAGTATCATTAGAAACTTCAAGTAAACCTGCACACTCACTCGTTGTTATCTTCCCATTCTTCTTGATGTAGTCAATTATTTCTTTGTATGTGTTTAGCCAAGGCGAAAAACCACGAGATTACACAAGATTTCACGAGATTAACACAGAAATCTTGTGGAAATCAGTGTAATCTTGTGGTTCCGTATGTATTTAGCTGCAATCTTATAGTTAGCTAAACACGTACATTTCTTTTTGTCTCTCGCTTAAGACGTGTTCTTCTTCACCGAACTTTTCTTTTGTTGAGAACATAGTGACAAGAGTGCTATTCGCAGTGGATTTTATCCCTCGCTACCTCCCCTCACCGTTAACTGCCGCAATCCCGGATCCGCAAAAACCCCGGGGGTCCCGGTAAAAGCCAGCGCAGACGACAGCACACCAAACCCCTCCGCCTCAAGATACCGGGCAGTGTGCATCTCTGCACCATCACCCCAGCCCGGAGCAGACTCTCGAACGTCCCTGCATCGCTCCAGCATCCATCCAGCACCTTATACCCCATCCGTCCGTAGCCTTTGATGTGTCGCGGTCCCACAAAGTCCATCTGATGAACCTCGTTTGCTTTAGTCGGATTCAGCAGGGTGCAAACGTTTCCTGGACTTGCATCTGATGTATCGCCTCCTATTTTGGACTACCAGACCGTTTCTTTTGATGATGCGTTTGATTGTTGACCGGCTTGGCATCTCATCCTCTGAGTAACCAAGCTCATGCATGAAATTGTATCTCGACAGCTCCGATACAGCGATACTTTGTGTCATCGGTTGTTCATTTTAGGAGCGGCTTCCGCACAGTTATTACGAGTTGTTCCATCTCTGAATCCGTTTTTCCGTGAACATTCTTCGGCGCTCGGGACTCTTCCTTGAACCACCCCCGGTTACTGCTTTTATTGAAACTGTTGTATCTTCCAACCCATTTTTGCGAACCTTCGATCTTGACCTGCCAGGACTTCTGCAGATTTTGGGGGGGGGTCGTTCGCCCCTCTGACGTCGATTGACCGCATCAATACTCCTGTTCCTCTTCTGTACATGTTTCGTTTGGTTTTGCCATAACGCATCATCAGATGCGCTATGTTTTTACGCTGAAATTTCACGACTGTACGCGATTGTGCTGAGCCTTTCCATTTATTTTATCGCTCCATCATACACCCGCACTGCCCCGCCAGCCATGAATGCGACGCCGTCTGGCGCAAAGGATATGTGCAAAGAGCCTCCCGCGGTCCGCACCGCCACTTGGTCATCGGTCCGCCCGAGTCTGCGTGTGACATAAGCGGATGCGACCGCACCGGTGCCGCAACTCAGCGTCTCTGCCTCAACGCCGCGCTCATACGTCCGGATCGTGATCTTGCTCTTGTTCTCGACTTTCACGAAGTTCACGTTTGTGCCCTCTGGAAATACGGGTGCATACCTGATTTTCGGTGCGATCTCGTCGATTGCGATCTTTGTATCGTCCACGAAGATGACTGCGTGTGGAACGCCGGTGTTTACGGAATGTACCTCGTATCCGGTGATCTCGCGCGTGCCGCCCCACTCCGGAGTTCCCATGTCTACTTTTATCCACTCGTCGTCTGTATCAACTGTCAGAACGCCTGCAAGTGTCTCGATTGTAAAACTTCCTTCCCCGGTTATGTAACCCTCATCGATTGCATATCTTGCAAGGCACCGTATGCCGTTTCCGCACATTTCTGCCTCGGATCGATCTGGCTGGAAGAGCCGCATCCTGATGTCGGCGCAGTCGGACTTTGAAAGGAAGAGGACGCCGTCCGCACCGATCCCAAACCTGCGATCGCAGTAGGTGGCTGCAAATTCGGCTTTGTCTCTGATGATCTCGTTTTGATATTCGTCGATCAGGATGAAGTCGTTCCCGTTTCCGTGCAGTTTAGTGAACTTGATCATGATGTCTCCGCATCAAACTGGAATCGCAATTTTTATTAATCTTTGGGGCACCCCGGAATCATGCACCAAACCCGCGCCTTAAACGCCCGTGATCCTGGATTAATCACCGGACCAACCCTACAGCCTCAGATCACCGAAAGGCTTATAACCGTGTCCATGAATGTTCCTAAAGACCACGAAAACAGTTTACGCCTCTAATGAAGAATCATATCGCCACAACGATAGGGCTTCTCTGTTTGTACATCTTTTAAAGAACGAGGTAACGGAACGATGAAAAATACAAAATATCTCACGAATCTGGATCAAATAAGCGAATTGGGGGATGAAGAGCGATTTGCACTTAAAAAAGTCACTGAGAAGTTTGCATTCCGCACAAATGAGTATTACAAGTCTCTGATCGATTGGAACGACCCTGATGACCCCATAAGGCGCATTGTGATACCGGACCCTGGAGAGCTTGAGGAATGGGGTGGGCTTGATGCTTCCGGCGAAAGTGGGTACACTACCACCCCGGGTTTGCAGCACAAATACGAACGCACCGCACTCCTGCTGGTTGCCGACGTATGCGGCGGGTACTGCAGGTTCTGTTTCAGAAAGCGACTTTTCATAAACGACCACGACGAGATAGCTCGTGATGTGACCGAAGGGATACAGTACATCCGCGAGCATGCGAAAATCACAAACGTGCTACTCTCGGGCGGCGATCCGCTGATACTCTCCACGAATAAGCTGGAAAGAATAATCAGCCAGATTCGGGAGATTGAACATGTCCGGATCATTCGTATCGGCACTAAAATGCCTGCTTTCAACCCCCACCGGATCCTTGACGACCCGGCATTGCTTGAAGTGATACGAAAATACAGCACCGAGCAGAAGAGAATCTATGTGATGGCGCAGTTCAATCATCCAAACGAGCTTACCGACGCAGCAGTCGAAGCGATACACCGCCTCATCGAAGCCGGCGCCATAATCACCAACCAGACTCCGATGATCCGCGGGGTCAACGACAACCCGGAAACACTATCGGCGCTATTTAAGAAACTCTCCTTCATCGGGGCGGTTCCTTACTACGTCTTTCAGTGCCGACCGACAGCAGGCAATCACGGGTATGTTGTTCCGGTCGAGGAGGCGTACGAGATCTTCCACAAGGCTCAGATGGATTGTTCGGGTCTTGCCAAGCGGGCGCGGCTGGTTATGTCCCATTCAACCGGGAAGATTGAGATCGTCGGAAAGACCGACAAGCACACGTTCTTCCGGTATCACCGTGCGGCTGACCCGGAGCGGATCGCTGATTTCATGATCTTCAAGAGCAACCCTGATGCCTGCTGGTTTGACGACTACGATGAACCGGTCACAGAATATTCAATCTCGTCAAACGGCGATTCAAGCTAATATCGCCAATATCGCAAGGTTTAAGTCTAACCGGTCTGCTATCTATACTATATGCGGCTATCAGAAATGATTACTCTTCTGGAGGACATCGCCCCTCCGGAACTTGCCTATGAATCTGACCAGGACCGGATTGGTCTGGTGCTTGATCGAGGGGGCAACGTAAACAAGGTTGCTGTTGCGCTGGATGTTACGGATTACGTGCTCGAGGAGGCCGCGCGGGCTGGGGCGGATCTCCTGATTACGCACCACACCCCGATATACCACCCGATACACCGGATATCAAAGAACCTATCCGACTCGCTGAAGATCGCTCTTGAGAGTGAAATCTCGATATATACGATGCACACAAATTATGACCGGGCTGAGGGTGGAGTTAATGATGTGCTCGCAGATGTGCTTGAATTGCAGGATGTCGAGGAACTGGAACCCGGTCGCATCGGGCGAATAGACCGCCAGATGACATCGACGTTTGCAGAGTTTGTGGCGCAGAAACTGAACGTCTCTGTCCGATGGGTCGGCGAGCGCGAGATCGAGACTGTGTTGGTCATCGGAGGCAGCGGTCTCAACGGCGAGTTTGTGAAGACTGCGATCGACGGAGGTGCTGATGCCATTGTGTCCGGAGAAATGCGGCACGACGCGATCCGGGGTGCGCAGAACCTGGCGTTGATCGACGCCACGCATTATGCGACCGAGAATCCGGCGATGCAGCGGCTGTGCGACCGATTACCTGTTGAGTCTGTGTTCATCGAACACGCACCTGACGTGCAGGTGGTTGACAATACGATGGTGCACCTCGACCAGATGGCGCGGTAGGTATGTGCATTGCGCAGGTACATCGTGGTTGCTTTTGCGTGGTTCGAAACGCATCAATGCGTGGTTTGCGCAGCCACCCGCGCAAGCTTGCGAACCAAAGCCCCTGAGGCGCGGCAGTTACGTATTATGCATGAGGATACTGCAGAAAGGGTAATTCAGACTCGTATACCCCCATCTTTGTATATCTCGCCATACTTCGATTGGACCCCAATGTTCACAATCCGGACGATTTTTTTCGGGATACTGAAAATTGGGTAAGTAACGAATAAGTACACCGTGAAACGATCATTGTACTGATGATCATAACGCTCAGCGGTCTGCCCGGAAGCGGAACCAGCACAGTGGCAGGCATACTATCGAGTTGCACCGGTTTTGAGGTCATATCTGCCGGAGATATCTTCCGAAAGATGGCAGAAGAAAGAGGGCTTACGCTCAAAGAGTTCGGCGAACTCGCTGCGTCAGACACAGCCATCGATCAGCAGATCGACCGTCACCAGAAGAAGATCGCATCGGATGCGAAGAACGCTGGAAAAGACATGATTGTCGAGGGCAGGCTCTCGGCATGGATGGCAGAACCGGATCTCGCCGCGCTCATCACAGCTCCGCTCGATACCCGGGCAGGCAGGATCACGCATCGCGAAAATGTCTTGATGGCTGATGCGGTTCGTCAGGTAAAGGAGCGAGAGGCATGCGAAGCCGAGCGGTATCTGGAGTATTACGGAATCAATGTCGATGACCTGGGCGTATATGATCTTGTGATTAACTCGGCGAAGTGGGATCAGCGCGGGGTTGCAGGAATCATCCTGAATGCGATGGATAGCATGTAAGTGCGACTACCGCGGAGAATTGTTGGTTCCCTGATATCACGCGTTGAGGTGAACAAATCACGAATTTTACGAATGGACGAATGGCATAATTTTTATTCTGGTTTATAATTCGTGAAATTCGTTTATTCGTGATCTCTAAGCACTTATACTTCGCACCGCCACAAACCCGAGCTTTTTTGATGGTCGGTTGGATGACAACAACATGAAGGACGTGACGACATAGATGATCCCCTTCGCGTCTCTCTCGCACTTGCACCTTCGCGTTAAATCGAGAAC
>JAYEGG010000042.1:0-5358 GCA_034658995.1 Methanobacteriota archaeon
AGAGCGGGTCTGAACTATGGAGCGGATGTTCCGGAGTCGGACTCGAGCGCTGGGCAAGCGCACTTCTTGCGCAAAAAGGACTCAATCCTGAGAACTGGTCACCCAAATTCAGAAAAATCGTTGGCGAACTTCCAAGAGGGTTTTCGTTCCTATAAAACGATTTTTTCACAAAAAATCGAGTAAAAACTGCCCTCCGGGTGGGGACTGGTGATACACGTCTTCGTAATCGGGTGAGAAATGCCCATCCGGGGTGGAAGCCAGTTTTTGATCAAACTTTTGTGAAAAGTTTGGTGAATAGTTTGCGAGTAAGAAATGCCCTTCGGGCGGGGCTGGCGATATACTTTTTCGTAAATGAATGGTTGCGTAGAGTGACTGGGCGTTATAGTGTATGTGCCACGAGATTAGCACAGAAATCCTGTGGAAATCTATGTGATCAGGTGGTTAGCTAAACATATACGGATGTTTCAACAATTCAGTCTCTTCTATCCTTCATCGACCTGTAAATCAGATGGTTTCCTCAAAAATTTATTGCACGGTAAGACTCAACCAAACACCGCAAACTCGGGCACTCTGATAGAACTGTTATAGTTGATGCCTGCGTCTAAAAAGAAGGAACAAAAGTAATCGACATTAGAGTACTTGAGTTATACCTGAAAACGAGGTGCGATTGTAATGGATACGCAAAGTATGCTGAAGCAGATGTGTGAAAGCGATATCAATGACTCCGACATCAAGGCGATCTGCAAAAGCCGTGGTTTTCCTGGCAAAGAGGCTGCTTCTCGTGATGTTTTTGAGAACTTCTTCATCTCCACAATTGGCATAGAGGAAGCACTGAACTCACTAACATACAATGAAGTTGTGTTTCTCCACTTGCTAAATAAGATGAAGAAAGAAGTTGGTATCGAGTACTTCAAGAGATTATACGGTTGCGCAGAATCTGCGGACGGGTATTATTACGGGACTTTTACCAAGCAGTATAAAGAAACATTCAAGGAAGTGAAGAATAATCTACTGCGAAAGGGTGTGCTCATTGGCATAGTCAACGAGCAAAGGGCGTATGTCAAATATACCAAGATGGAACGCTGGCGATTCTCTTTTCCTCCGGAATTCGGAGAGTTTCTTCCACCCCTTGTCAAGCCTTCAAAATTTAAAGAAGCAGGGGATTTTAAGAGCGCGGTACTGCGTGATAAACTGCTTGAGATTGGTGGCGGGAGAGAAAAACCGTCTCATCTACCAAACTCGAAGAAAAAATCGTTTATACTCGAAATCAAAGATGGCGAGCTGTCTATCGGAGACCGCCGGTTCAGGGCAAAATACATGTTGGATTGGCAGCAAGCCTGCTTACATGCGTCCATTAAAACCGATACCGAGAAGCCGAGTTACCCGAGTTATCAGAGTTATGATATGGATCCCGTTGAATCTATACTCTATGCACTCTCGCAACTTGGAGAGCATGAATGGCTACCTGCTAACGGTCTCGATGTGATACTCAAGATATTTACGGGAGATACTGCAAGTCACCCTTGCGAACAGATATGTGAGGCGGGCTGGGAGTGGGGGTGCTTTGTAAAAGTTGTGGTGGATAAAACGGCATACTATAGGTTACCTGATGATTCCTTGGGCAATGCAACCTTGCTACCACCTGAACAGTATCTGCAGATTGCGCCTGACGGTACAGTAGTGTTGAATCTGGTGAAAATCCCTTATGCCGCACTGGAAGTACTGGCTTCGGTTGCACTCCTGGATATCCATAACGCAAATCTGGAAGCGACCGCAGACATAATCAAGATTGGGGGGGCGCTCGCGACAGTTCAAAAAGAAGGTGTTTTTGAGTGGTTAAGAGCGAATTCATCCGGTTTTCGCAGCGCAATTAGGATTGCTGAAAAGCGGTGGGGTAAACAGATCCTCCATGAAGACTTGATGGTTGCACAGGTAAAAGATCTGAGCCTCAAGGTGCAGATCGAAAAGTCGTGCACCGGTTCGCAACTTATATCGCTACCGGATGATTATATCGCATTTCCCTGTGGCGTCCTTCCCGCTATACAGAAGATAGTGGGCGCGTCAGGACACGTGATCAAGAAGATGAGGAATGAATAATGCAACCAACACCAGACCTGTCCCCGGCAGATATCAGCGAACTGACCGTTGTTTCCAACCAGTGCGATCTGCGCCAGGATCTACATGCTTTTGTTGAGTATGTGGGGGGGCGCGATGTAAAACGGTTACACCGGAGCAATGAGTTGAACAAGTCCGATCAAAAGCGATTGGCAAAACTCATGAGCGATTCTTGTCTGGTGGACGAAGTAGAGGCAAAAGGGCATTCTGACTGGATAGATTATGTTGATGACCTGGCGCTTGCATTCAAGTTCACAAACTACGATACTGAGGGGCAGTATATGGGGTATTACAGCCGTGAACCGTCGTATCCTGACAATTACATCGATGTCAATTCCAAAAGATACAAAGAATTCGTTGGTTTACCGTTAATAGAGCAGGAGAAAAAGCTTCAGGATATATTAGTAAAATATTATATTGATAGTTATAATGAGTTTTACAAGACAAGTGTGCTTGGCAGGCTATCAGAATTCTCGACATGGGGTTATGCAACTGGCATCATACCAGGACTCGATTTTGGCAAAGCAAGGCGGTTTCTTATCGGGGTTTTACAATCCTGCACGCCCGGTGTCTGGTACACTACAGCCTCATTGATCCGATATCTAAAAGAACATCATCTATTCTTTCTCATTCCAAAGAATCCCAAATATCAATATAAAGGGGATGCAAAGGATGGCAGGTATGGTAATTTTTATGAGCAAAAGGAGAGGTGGGATACGAGAATGCCGATTTTAGAGAGTGATGCGGATTCGTTTGAGCGGGTGGAAGGTCGGTTTGTGGAACGGTTCCTTGAAGGATTCCCCCTCATTTTAGGATATATCGAGGTTGCCTATTCCAAAGCAGAGTACAAGGGAATGCTACCTGAGATCAATCACCTTCAGGCGTTTCGGGTCACTGACATGTTCCTGCACGTGATGAACAACGACGTCACGGAGCCCAAAGTCACGGTGCAGCCGAATTTCGAGGTGCACGTGGAATCGGAATTGTACCCGGTTCAGATTCTTGCGCAATTAACAAAACTTACGGACATCGTTGCAAAAGACAGAACAAACATCTTAAAACTTCGAAAAAAGAAGGTTCTGACCCAACTGAGCGAAAGAGATGGGTTTGATGTGATCAAGCTCCTGGAGAATATGAGCGGTCAGAAACTGCCACAGAACGTCCAGATCGAACTCGAGGAGTGGACCGGGGCATCAGAAGCATTTACCCTATATGAAAACGTTGCGCTTCTTGAGGGAGACAAAAATCTGCCCAAAATCGACGAATTCACGATTAAGTCCATATCACCTGCGATCAGAATCGTGCATTCACCTGACGAGTTGTTCACACATCTTCTACAGAAGGAGCTGGTCCCTCTCCGCATAAAACACCGCTCTTCGGCTTTCACGCTCCTCCCGGGCGGTGCAAACACGGTATTTCCCGGACACGATACGAACGTTTCAAAATCAAAAGCAAAATCAAAGGCAAAGACCAAAGCAAAGAAGCGTGTGACGCTAAAACGGGAAGTCCAGATCACATTTCACTTCCCTGAAAAAAAAATGATGGAAGAATTCCGAAACGGACTTATAGCTGCCCGATGCCCGGTTGCCGCAGATTGGGGCGAGTTGACACTTTCCTTTGATAAGCGTTACGAAACAGAGGCAAAGAAAGTCAGTAAGAAACTGTTGGATTACACAATCAAAATCGAGGATACTCCATGAGCTCACAGCCACAGAAACCGCTCATAATCCAGAGCGATCGCACGTTGATGCTCGAGGTCGGGCACCCGGGGTACATAGAATGCCGGGATTTCCTATCTCTCTTCGCAGAGCTGGTGAAATCACCGGAGTTCATCCATACGTATCGGGTAACACCACTCTCACTCTGGAATGCGGCAGCACTGGATGTGCCGTTTGAAGAGATCACTCGCGGTCTTGAAGAGTTCTCGCGTTACAGCGTTCCGTCAAATGTCATCGTCGATATGAGGGAGTGGTATGAAACGTATGGCAAGCTGGTGTTACAGAAAGCCAAAGTCGCGGAGGACCTCATGGAGCTCGTTGTTACCGACCCCCGCATCATGGAGCGAATCAGCAACAATGAGTCATTAGAAGACTTCTGGGTGGATAACGGCAGCATCCCCGGACTCTTCATACCGCAAGCAAGACGCGGCGACCTTAAGCACGCACTCATAAAGGCAGGATACCCTGTCAAGGACCTGTGCGGATATCTGGAAGGGGAACGGTTCGATATCGTTTTGCGCGACATTGATCTTGACGGGGACACGTTTGCGCTGCGAGATTATCAAAAAGAGGCTGTAGATCTGTTTTACTGTGGCGGAGAGAAGACCGGTGGCAGTGGAGTGATTGTTCTTCCCTGCGGGTCGGGCAAGACGATTATAGGGCTTGGAACGATAGCCCAAATATCAAGTTACACCTTGATAATCGCCACCAACACAGTCTCTGTTGCGCAGTGGCGCGATGAACTTATCTCTAAGACGCAAATCAACGAAGCAGACATCGGCGAGTACACCGGACGCACTAAAGAGATTAAACCGATAACAATCACCACATACCAGATGCTGACACATCGCAAAACAAAGGATAGTCCGCTTCACAACCTGAAGATATTCACCGAGCATAACTGGGGGCTAATCATATATGATGAGGTGCATATTCTCCCGGCTCCGGTATTTCGTGCAACAACAGAAATCCAAGCCAGACGGCGGCTCGGGCTCACCGCAACACTGGTTCGCGAAGACGGCAAAGAGGACGATGTCTTTGCACTGATCGGTCCAAAGCGATACGATGTCCCGTGGAAGACGCTTGAGAGTCGCGGCTATATCGCAGAAGCCATCTGCACCGAGTATCGCATCCCTCTTTCACCTGCGGAGGAGCTTAAATACGCCCACGCCGATAAACGCGCCAAGTTTCGCATCGCAGCAGAGAACGAGCGCAAAAAAGAGCTTGTATGCGAACTCATGGAGAACCACGCAGGCGAGAGCATCCTGATCATCGGTCAATTCATCTCACAGATAGAAAAGCTTGCCAAATCACTAAAACTTCCGATAATCACAGGCAAAACCAAACAAGACGACAGAGAGAAACTCTACGATCAGCTCAGGAAAGGAGACATCAACACACTCGTTGTATCCAAGGTCGCAAACTTCTCCGTGGACCTGCCTGACGCCAGCGTCATGATCCAAATATCAGGCACCTATGGCTCGCGTCAGGAAGAAGCACAACGACTGGGACGCATACTTCGTCC
>JAYEGG010000043.1:0-5353 GCA_034658995.1 Methanobacteriota archaeon
TAGTTAGCTAATCACGTACATTTACTTTATTTATTATCACGATAACCGCCACAACCGCAGTTCATAGCCCGAGCAACTCGCATATCCTCTCAACCTCCATGACCGCGCTCGAATCATCAGGCAGATCGATCAGTGGCGTTCCGTGAAGGTCGTAATCCGCAAGCTTTGCGTCATATAGGATCGTTCCCGCGATCTCAAAGCCGAGTTCTGATGCCTGCATCACCAGACTCTCCCTATTTTCGGGCGTAACCTTATTCAGAATGATGTGCATTTTCTTGAATCCAAGATCAAGTTCGGCAACAAGATCGCGTATCCGCTCGGCGGTTGTCAGTCCTTTGCGCGAGCCGTCGGTCACCACCAGCAGGTGATCCGGATCGCGGATGATCTTCCTGCTGAGATGCTCCATGCCGGCTGCGGTGTCGATGATCACAAGATCGTAGTTCTTCGTGATCCGGTCCATGATGCCGCGCAGCAGGTTGTTTGCATAGCAGTAGCAGCCAGCTCCGTCGGGTCTTCCCATCACGAGCAGGTCATAACCAACATTCTCAATCAGTATCTCGTATATCCGGGATTCGAGCAGCCGCATCTTGTCTGTGTCGGGCGGGAGATCGCCCATCAGCATCTCCCGGACATCGCCCACGGTTCGGTCAGCGGTCTCGCCAAGTGCCTCCGGAAGGTTGGTGTCAGGGTCGGCATCGACCGCAAGCAGCACCCGACCTGTGCGCACGACATGCCTGATCAGTAGCGTGGCAACCGCGGTCTTCCCGGTTCCGCCCTTTCCTGTGATTGCGATGGTTGTTGTCATGTCACATTCTCCTCAAGGCGAGGTGCATAAGGTTTTCTGACCTGTGAACTTCAGCCTCGCGAAATGATGTGAAACCGGATCAGGTAGATGCAGACCACGATCACAAAAAACGAGAAGATCGCACGGAAGATCGATTCGTACTGGTACTCAAACCACGTACCGATCACATCCTGTACCGAGAAATAGAAGTGAAGCGTGGCAACGAGCATAAGAAACATCACTATCACGAGCATTCCGGTTTTGAATCTGCCTTCAAGGTTGTTATCAGCCATTAGTCCTCCCTCCTTCTGATACAAGTAAGTGCGGCGACCATAATCGTAATTGCAGCCAGCACAGAGGTAAATCCAGGGGTTTTCTCCGGTCTGCCGGCCATTCCCCCGTAATCCATCGCTTCCGGTTCTGGCATGAAATCATCGACCCGAATCCGGTCTGAAACGATCTCTTCGTCTTTCGGGACCGTGCGCTTCGGGTTGAGCTGCACCACACCCTCTCCGCGCTCAACGATGGTATCGTTCTTCCAGATCAGCGCCTCAACGATGTAATTGTAGCCATCTGGAACCGCGATCTCACAACTACGGATGATCGTTGTCTCTTTCTTGATGCTTCCGGTTGTGATCCAGATCTTGTCAGCAAGCAGTCCTGCATCAACCTCACGGGCTTTGACGAGCATCTGCAGGTCCTCGCTCGTGGATTCGCCCTCGTTTGTGAGGTATAGATCCACACCAATCACGACTCGTGAATCGGTCACATTCTCTACCAGAAAGTCCATCTCCTGAATCTTGATACCTATATCATGGATATTTGGGGTCAGACCGCCGATATCATAGATTTGCATCGATTGTCGTCTCAATCGCTTATCATCCTCAAATAAAACAACATCGATCCGATAGCCGCCCTCTCGCTTGACGCTGATCTGTTGCAACACCGGTATTGTCTTATCCTCATCGATGCTCCCGGCAGAAGTTGTTGTCACTCCCACGAGGAGTCCTGATGCAGAATCAAACGCTTTTAAGATTAGTTTTGCGTCTCCACTCTCACCATCCCCCCGGTTCTCGACATACGTTGTCACATTCAGCAGAACGTCGGTGCTTGTGACCCGCTCTGGCGATATATCAGTCTCTGCTATCGTGAGCCGGCTTTCTTCGAAATCCCTGAGGCACCCGCAGGTCATGAGCGATATGATGAGTATAGTGCATAAGAGTGCAATTCTCGTTTTTCGGCACATTGTTATTGATTATATGTTAAAGTGTAATAAATGTTGTTTTATGTGCGAAATTGGCGTCAATAGGATGGTGGCAGGTCCGGAGAACTCCTTATTCGCCCTTATTTGAGTGTCCCCCTGCTCCATCCTTCCACGAGTTCCTGCGACCACGCGCCATCGCAGACGATCATCTCGTCCTGAATCCACTGTGGCAGGTGCTGCCTGACGCCAAGCCTTTTCTCCTGTGAAAACCGTGCGTCGCAGAGCACAAGAACTCCGGTCTCGTCTGCGGACCTGTGCACCCTGCCGATCGCCTGAAGCGCTTTGTTTATCGCCGGAAGCGTGTATGCGATGAACATTCCTTTGTCTTTCCCGTATTTTCGCTGGTAGTATGCGTTTACGAGTTTCTGCACCTCTGAGAATGCTGCAAGTGGAAGTCCGACGACGATTGCCCCTTTCAGGGCTTCACCATAGTAGTCGATCCCTTCGCTCATCTTTCCACCGCATACTGCAAGCAATACACCTTTCTCCATGCTGCGTCCCGATTCAAAGAATCGCTTCAATAGATCCGGGACCTGCTTTGACTCTCTTGGCTCAGTGTACAGTATCTTTCCGGATTCATCCGCCATTCTCTCGCAGTACTCAAGATACTGGTCCATCATGAAGTATGACGTGAAATAGATGGCAACATTGCCAGAAACACCTTTTATCAGAGCGGATATGTGAAATTCTATCTCTCTTAGGTTTTCGGCATCGTTCCGGTATGCAGACTGGGTTGTTGCGTTCTTTGCCCCGAGCACGAGCCGTTTCTCCTTTGGAAACTGGTTCGGGATGGTTAACATCTCTGCCCGCCCGTTCTTGCCGAAATAGTAGAGTTCATAAGCGTCCGACGGGGATAATGTCCCTGAAATCATCACAGTGGCGTGGACGGTATCCGCGATGCCTGATATGATCGGGCTTGGGTCGAGGCTGCGGATCTCAAGCGTCAGCCACCGATCCTCGCTCATCGATTTCACGGGAAGATATGAGGAATCGTCTTTTGCAAGGTGCGCCATGAACAGGAATTCGGCAATTCGCCCGAGAAACACATCGGCTGACTCTGAGGACTTCTGTTTCCGGTTTCTGACGTTCTGCGCGAGTTTTAAGAGGTCGGAAACGGTCTGGGAATCGTCCCGGGCGAGCCCGAGTCCGCCGTCTGAGTAGATGAAATCCGCAAACATCCTCGGATCGAACCAGTCTTCCCCCTGTTTTTTGTTCTGCCAGTTATCAAGCGTCTTTTCCATGTATCTCTTAATCTTTGAGAGAATATCCTTTGCTGACCTGGCTATGGTCCTATCTTTCTCTCCTGAAAACTGGTTTACCTCGGATATCGCCTTATCGACGGCGTGCATCGTGATCGTGTCGCTGTTGATGTTTCTCACCGTGTCTCCGAGATTGTGCGCTTCATCGATGAGTAGAATCGTGTTTTCCGGATCGATCTCAAGCCAGTCAAACAGAACATCCCGTCTCGTGTCGTCAAAGACGTGGTTGTAATTCAGAATGATGATGTCGGCACCCTTCACGCTGATCGCCATCACTTCGTACGGGCAGGTCTGTGCGCAACGCTCTTGCAGCTCTTCAGGATATAGAATCTCCTGTATGATCAATTCACTATCCTTCTTCGACTGTTTCGACGGTCTGAAATTCTCCACGCCCTCGAAAGTGTATGCTTCCTTTGAAAACAGGTAATGCGGGCAGAACGTGCGGTATCCTGGAGTTTCACCCCGGCTCTCTGATTCTATCCCTGGATCGCTTGCCGGGTCATAGACGTTGTACTCCTGCGCACTCCGATTGTCCCGCCGCATCTTCTCGTGCAGTTTCGCCACAAGAAAGTCCATCGTGAAGACTTTCAGGAGATCGCATCCTGCGTAGACGTTCTCGAATTCGCCAGCCAGTTTACACATCTTTGGCTTTCCAACAAGGTATGCAACCTTCGGAGTGTGTTCGGTCTCTTCCCTGATCTTTTTGATCTCGTCAAGGTACACTCCGATCTGGCTCACTGTTCTGAGCACGACAACGATCTTGTTTTTCCCGCGGTTTGCAAGGAGTGATGCAATCACACTGGTCTTGCCGCTTCCGGTCGGCGCATCGATCGCAAGGACGCGGTGTTCGCCGGCACGGGCGACTTCCTGCACCCGATCGAGCATCGTGTCCTGATGAGGGCGGAATGCGGGATATGGAAACCAGTCCCTGTAGTTTTGGGTCGTCTGAAGTTGGTTGGAGTCGTTTAAGGTCATTTGTTTGATGGATGTCATTCCTTCACATCAGGATCAGGTCTTATAATAGTTAATCCGTATTGTTCATACTATCCCCACTACCTCCACCCCTGCTGCCCCGGTCACCCCGGATGCTCTTTAGAGAACGGGGCACACCCGGAACGTTTGAATCGTTCCGGACATCAGTAGGATCTCTGGCGTGGGTGGCACCTTTGTCCCCGCGAAACATCTTTGCAACGATATACATCTCAGCGCTTGCCTTGCGTGATGCCATGGGCGAGTGTGAATACACGTTTCTGAAGAGCACCTTCACGTTTCGCAGATATCCGGGGAATAAATCGCCCTGAAACACCTTAACAACGAAATTGCCGCCTGGTCTCAGGATCTTTTGTGCGCAGGCAAGCGCATGTTCCGCCAGATCGACCGACCGGGCATGGTCATAGCTCCAGTCACCCGCAAGGTTCGGGGCGGCATCAGAGAGCACCACGTCAGCGCTACTAACAACAACCTGCCGGATCGCGTCAAGCGTCGCCTCGGACCTGATATCACCTCTGATGGTGACTGCGCCATCGATGCTGCTGATCGACTGGAGATCCACGCCAACAACCGTGCCATGGTTTCCTGCAAGTTCCGCCGCCACCTGTGTCCAGCCGCCCGGCGCCGCACCAAGATCGACAACTGCGTCACCACGTCTGATGACGCGAAACCGCGTATGGATCTGTTTGAGCTTATACGCTGCTCTTGATCGATAGCCTTCTTTCTTTGCCATTTTGTAGAAATGATCATGCCGGTTGCGCGCCATTGTCTGGTATCATGGCAGGCACGCCACATAATATGAACGAAACGAACAAGACCCGCGAGACGATCGCGTCAAACGAGACTGCCTGGAAGGTGGAGCGTGTGAAAGATGCACTCTGTGAACGTGGCAGCATCCTGATCGCGTTCTCCGGGGGCGTGGACAGTTCGGTGCTCGCAAAGCTTGCAAAACTCGCAGAGCCGGGCGGTGCAACGGTGCTTGCCGCAACCGCCAGCTCAGAGCTAATGGGGAATCGCGGGCTTGCGCACGCCAGGAACATGGCAGATGAGATCGGC
>JAYEGG010000044.1:0-5337 GCA_034658995.1 Methanobacteriota archaeon
CGCGGGGGCAAACGACTACTATGACGCGATTCTCGACTCGATGGGCAAGAACTGGACTGCGTTTGGTGAGAACTTTGAGCGGTTAGGGGAAGTGCTGGACCGGTTGAGCGAGGGGTGATTTGTTGCCGTGCCCGGTGTAAACATTGTGGTAATGTTGCCAGCTTTCGCACAAATCCTGAGACTTTTTAATTTCTTCCGGATAATTGGATCATGGCAAAAAAGATTAACCGCAGAGGACGCGGAGGGTCGCAGAGGGTTGTTGTTTCCCTCTTTGCGTTCTCGGCGGTTTTTCGAATCGTCCCAGAAAATAATAAAAAGTGTCCAAATCCTTATAAGGCGTCACGATCATTAACAACCGGGTGATATAATGGATGGAATATGGATACCAATAGTGATCATGGTGCTGATGGTTCTTACAAGCGCTGTGAAGATTGTTCAGGAGTACGAGCGTGGCGTGATCTTCCGTCTCGGCAGGCTGGTCGGTGCACGGGGTCCGGGACTCTTTTTCATCATCCCGATTCTCGAGAAGATGACGAAGATCGATCTCAGGACGATTGTGCTCGATATCCCGCCGCAGGAAGTGATCACCAAGGACAACGTCACAACGCGTGTGAATGCCGTGGTGTACTACCGGGTGCTGGATCCGAGCAAGGCGGTGGTGCAGGTCGAGCACTTTCCGGCTGCAACAGCGCAGATGGCATTAACAACGCTTCGAGGCGTGGTCGGACAGGTGGAGCTGGATGAGGTGCTCTCAGAGCGGGACAAGATCAACAAGCGGCTGCAGGAGATCATCGATGAGGCGACCGATCCATGGGGGATTAAGGTCTCAGCCGTCGAGATCAAGGATGTTGAACTGCCAGAGTCGATGCAGCGTGCGATGGCTTCGCAGGCAGAGGCAGAGAGGAACCGCAGAGCGCGGGTCATCAACGCAGAAGGAGAAATGCAGGCATCACTCAAGCTTGCGGATGCTGCACATGTGCTGAACGAACAACCGGGAGCCCTGTACATCCGGACGCTCCAGACGATCAAGGATGCGACCGAGGAGAAGGCGACAACGGTTGTGGTTCCGCTGCCGATAGAACTTATGAGTGTACTCGGGTTGGGCAAGGGCAAAGATAACGAATAAGGCATCTGTCAAGTCGATTTGAGGGTTTGTAATTGTGGCAAGGTGTCAATCCGTGTCTGATATTGTTTTTGGACATGGATTGCACCGATTTTACCCATGACTCACCTGGCAGTCCCGAAGATCTTATGTAACTCCTGGTGATGTGTTTAGCTGAGGCGAAAAACCACGAGATTACCACAGAAATCTGACACTTTTCATTATTTTCTGGGACGATTCGAAAACCGCAGAGGGACGGGAGAGAGAAACAACACCCCTCTGCGATCCTCAGCGTCCTCTGCGGTTAATCTTTTTTTGCCATGATCCACTTATCCGGAAGAAATTAAAAAGTCTCAGAAATCTTGTGGAAATCCGTGTAATCTCGTGGTTCCGATGTGTTTAGCGCAATCTCGTGGTTAGCTAAACACGCACATCAGATTTAACATGCACCACGCCCCACACCCCACCATGAGAACCATCGAGTGGAATAATGGCGTGATAGCCCTGATTGACCAGACCCTGTTGCCTGGTGAATACGCGGTCATTGAATGCGGCACAGTCGCATCGCTGTGTGAGGCAATCGTCTCGCTTCGCATCAGGGGTGCGCCTGCGCTCGGTGCTGCTGGTGGATATGGAGTTGCGCTTGCAGCAAACACATGCACTCATGCAATCGCCGCAACCCCCACGACGACGACGACCACTCCGCCCATGTTTAAGCGGTTCATGCACGATCTCCACGCTGCATCTGAAACAATCAAACAGACCCGGCCGACCGCAATCAACCTCGCGTGGGGCGTTGATCGGGTGATGGGTGCTATTTTGGGGTCCGGGACCAGCCGCATCGATGAGGCAAAGAGAATCGCGCTTAACGAAGCGATCATAATCGCGGGGGAGGATGTGCAACGTAACAGGCGGCTGGGGCAGAATGGCGCAGCGCTCTTTGAGGACGGGGACACGGTGCTGACCCACTGCAATGCAGGTAGACTTGCCTGTGTGGATGTGGGCACCGCGATCGGCGTGATCAGGGCGGTGGTTGAGGCTGGCAAGGAGATATCTGTTGTGTCATGTGAGACCCGCCCGCTCAACCAGGGAAGCCGGATCACCACCTGGGAACTGATGCAAGACGAGATACCGGTCACGCTGATCACGGATTCTACGGCAGGTTCGATGATGCGGAATGGAAAGATTGACCGGGTGATCGTCGGAGCCGACCGTATCACGAGGGATGCGGTATTCAACAAAATCGGGACGTACACTCATTCGGTTCTTGCGAAGGAGCACGATATACCGTTCTATGTCGCAGCGCCGATCTCCACGTTTGATCCTGCCCGGCTGGAGCGGGATATCGTGATAGAGGAGCGGGATCCTGACGAACTGCGGCGCATCGGGGACGTGATGCTTGCGCCGGCAGATGCCGCGGCATACAATCCGGCGTTCGATGCTACGCCGATAGCAAATGTCACAGCGGTTATCACGGAGGATGGTGTGATGTATCCCGCGAAGCCGGACTGGTGGCGCCACATCAGGGATCCATAGAACATATTCCTTCGTTTCTGTGCGCTGTAACCGAACTCATCTGTGTTTGGTTAAGACTCAACCAGATAACACGAACCGAGGCATTCCGATAACGGTGGACACTTTACGAAGTACCATCACATAATTAGCAGAAGTATATAAAATTTATTATCATATCTTATAGAAAATTAACCACCGAGGAATATAGAGTTATTCCGATCGTGCATTACTCACAAAACCCATCTTAAAAGTGTATGCTCAAGTAACTTGTGGTTCGGTACACGGACATCCACACAATGTGGATTAAGTACTTTTAAAACATGTTACGTCCTTCTATGACACTCTATTCCCTCTGTGGTTCTATATACGTACTTGCTCAATAAGTTGTGGTTCTATATGTCCTCATCTGCGTTTATCTGCGTTTATCTGCGTATATCTGCGGTTGATTAAGGAGATCACGTCTGAAATTGACCGCGGATGGACGTGGATAAGATGGACGTGGATAAACGAGAGATGACCACATAATATTGAGCAGGTACCTATATACCTTGTTTTATCCAAAATATAGTCACAAAAGTGCACAATAATCAATTAGAAGTTCTGGCACTGAATGAACGGGATTGCTTTTGTACGCGGTGGCGTGGATCGGCAAAGATGGTGAGGCTCTCTGGTATATAGCGTTGCGATCCCACCCGAGCTCTATTGGAGTGACCACCTATTCAGCCGCTCAATATCGGTTTTGTAGAGTTTCCTGTCAGTTGAAAGTATAATAAACCGCAGATAAACGCGGATGAACGCAGATGTAACCGAACCTTATTAAACTCATTTCGCAATCTCTATAGACCTTAAAACGAGTAGGAATTATCAGAAGTATTGATGTAAGTCGCAGTTTGCGGGATGCTGCCTAAATACCAGCGGTATCAGGCATCACCGCCTCGTGAAATACCTTTTACCCTCGTGCATCATCTCCACAACCTCGCCCCGCACCTCCAGTTCCCGCAGATACTTTGCAGCCTCGTTCCGGTGCACCTGAAGCGCATCCGAGATCTCATCTATCGTGAGCGGTCTTCGCTCTATGAGCGGCAGGATGTCCGCACGAACCCAGATTCTTGCGTCAGCGATGATCTCGACATTCCCCCCATGCCCGAGGGATTCTGTGAATCGCTCGCATAGCCCCATCATCTCACTCCTGCTGGCTGCCTCGACATCCTCCATGGAGGGTCGCACCACGGTATTTAGCTGGACCCGGTCAGGACCAATCCGGGAGACTGCATCCGTTAGTGCCGAGATCTCATCATCCGAGTCGTTCAGCCCCTTAACAATCATAATCTCAAGCCAGAACTTCCCTTCAAACGCTTCTTTAAATATCCTGAGCCCTTCGACGATTTGCCCTATTTTGAGGCTCTCGTGTGGCTGGTCCACAGCACGGAACCCCTGGGTGGTTGCGGCATCAAGCGACGGCAGCACGAGATCAGTGTTCATGAGGTCGTTTCGCACATCCTCTAAAAAGAGGAGCGAACCATTGGTTATCACTACAACCGGGATATCCGTCATCGTCTTGATCGCATCAATCATCTCACCGATCTTTGAATGCAGCGTAGGCTCCCCCGATCCTGCGAAGGTGATGCAATCGATATCTCCCTCGTTCTTGTTCAGGAACCTTTCCAGTTCAGAGAGAACCAGATCCTTTGGTACGTACTCCCTTCTCTGCACGGTTTTCTCGGTGGTTCGTCCGAGCTGGCAGTACACGCAGTCAAACGTACAGGTCTTGTACGGCGTGATATCGATGCCAAGCGACCTCCCGAGCCTTCTGGAGGGCACCGGACCGAATATGTATGAGCTGTCGCTGTTGCTGTTGCTACTGCTGGTGTTGGGGCTGTTGGTAATATCACTCAAAGGTAAACACCCTACCGACGCCGTTTCTCTGGTATGCACCCGGGAATCTCGATGCGATCTCCTGGAGGTGCTGGGTGCAGTGGCACGGAGAAAGGAACTTCATGCCGTTCAGCACCGGATAATCGCAAAACCCATGAAACCCACCCATGATCCCGCATATCTCTCCAAATTCTGACGCTCTGCCCATGATCGCCCCGATCCCGGGATGCGCGCATCCTGTGACGACAACGACCCCGTTTTTTGTCTCCAGCACCAGAGACTGTTCCCTTATGTCGCTGCCCAGTTCTCCGGTAGTACACACCAGATCACATATCTCTGCCGAAACATTCACCTCGATCACGGGATTTCTGATCTTGCTCTTGAACAATTCTGAAAACGACGCCAGCAGATAAATTTCGGCATCGCGGTTCAGATCAAGCAGATCAGGGATGCCGCCCGCATGATCCCAGTGTTCATGTGATAAAACAACTTTCCCCAGGTCTTCCGGGTCGATCCCAAGTCGTCCCATGTTATGCAGCAAAATCGATCCGTCCCCACCAGTATCAAAGAGTATTCGCTCGCCGGACACCTCTATCAGGCATGAAAACCCCCATTCGCCCTTAAGCCCGGTAGCAGACGCATCCGCATCCGGATATACTTCATTATCGTAGACTGTCGTGACCTTCATTCACACGCCCCCATATATTGTTTATAATACACGCGGCAGAAGACCCCGTTACTTGTAGCGGGGATGAATGCCGCCATTTTGTTGGTTTTAGTCATGTTCTACTCTCTCAATATACCTCTTAATCGTTTCACTGCTCACTTCTCCCGCGGTTCCGACA
>JAYEGG010000045.1:0-5330 GCA_034658995.1 Methanobacteriota archaeon
CCAAAAAATCGCCCGTTGAAGAGTCGCTCTCAGTGGTTTTCAAGAAAAATAAAAAGAGATCCCCCCACCACGGCAGGTGGGGGGATGTTTGCCAAAAGATCAAATCAGCTTCTTGATCGGGTGGTTTGGGTCCATTACTGTGAGCCCGAGATCTTCTGCGTTCTCTGCAACCATGATATCGATCATAGCAGCCGCAGGTGTGATCATCTTCGCATTCTCAATCGGTCCGTACAGATAGTAATCCGCGCCACCGATTCCAGCGATCAGGTTGGTTCCGATGTCAACAGGAGCCCACACATCGCGGTGCTCCTTCTTAAACGTCTTCATCCAGTCCCATGCGGATGCCGAGTTGTGGTATCCTGCGCCAACGGGGAGTCCGAGCCGTGCCTTCACAGCGACGCCTGCACGAACGTTTGCGCCTGCGCCTGCTCCGAGTGGCATCGCAGCAACGTCGATTAAAGGCTTTGTGATGCCGCAGTCCGCAGCGATATCAAGCATGCCTGCATCGATTCCTGCTGCGCCTTCCTCAAGGATCTCGATCTTTCCCTTGACTCCGCCTTCGGTTGCGTTGAATGCAAGAACGATCGCGGATGTCAGGTCGGACTCCTTGACAGCCAAAACCTCATCCTCGTGGATACTTGCGTTTATTGAGTTGTGTATGGCGCGATCGGCAACACCGATCTCGGTTGCATACCCAACACCGTACGCCCGGACGTCGCCAGCTGATGAGTCAATTAAGAACGGCTCATCATACCCGTCTACGAACCAGTCGATGTATTTTTTCATCGCCTCATTCGTCTCTGCAACGATCTGGTTGCAGTGCGGGTTACCTGTGATGTCACTGACCTCTTCTGCCGCGGTCCAGAGGGTGTCAGCAGCATTCTTGTCGAATTCTCCTTTGTCCTCGTCCGTTACGATCTTGTGCCTGTTATAAAACATCGAACCGAAGAGTACGGTTGGATATTCTCCTGGCTGACCTCCTATCGTTGTGCCTCCTAAATCGAAGACCTTCTGTTCTTTATCAAATCTGAACATATTAATACCTCATACAATTCCAGTCAGGATTGCATAAACTAATATTATAACAATCCCTGACGCTATTCCGTAGAGTATGCCAATATCCCTACCAACCTTCTTTCCAATCCTCTGATATATCTCGGAATTTACGAACTCAACCTTCTCGTCGATCTCGTCCAGCCTTCCCAGAACCTCATTGTAATCAGCCCTGTCCACGACGACGTGTGGAACGATGATCTGTTCTTCTTTTGCCATACTTGATCACCTCTTACAGCCATAACAACGGTGCCAGAACCAGCAGGAGGGTAAACAATATGCCTGCTGCGACACCGAGCGGTGCGCCTGCCGTGAAGCCCGAATCCAGTTTCTGGTTACGTGCGATCAACTGCGCACGGCGTCGTATGCTCTCAACAGCGGTCTCGAACGGTTCCATGAATGGATCAACTACCATCGGAGTGCCGACATCATAAGCGATCGCCTCTGCAACCTCTTCTGCGACTTCTTCGGTCTCAGCAGTTCCCTCGACGGTTTCTTCAATCTTTTCTTCTTCTGCCATTGTCATACACCTCCTACAAGGTTGCTGAGAGCTCCTTGCGCCATTAGCACAAGTCCAAGAAGGATCAGCGTTATCGTAAGACCGATCATGATGCCCTCGATCTTGGCTGCGTAGACACCTGCTGCAAACTTGTTCATGTCGCCTATGCCAATCATCGCGGCTTCGAGCTCATTGATCCGCGCACGGACCGTTGCAACCTCTGCTGCCATCGGTCTGAATCCTGCGATCTCTTCTTCGCCTCCGCCTTCCTCAATCTTGACTTCCATCGGCTCAGCATCGAGTGCTCCGGGATCCTTTGCGACGCACGCTTTGATCGCAGCTGTTATCTTGCCCTCATCCTCGGTATCGATTAAGTCGATGACCTCGATGATCTGCTCCTGGAATCTCTTTATTGCGGCATCATCCAGGTTCTGGATGAACGGAATCGCGCCTACTGATTCGATGATTCGTCCGTCTGCATCGATTCCGTTCTTGTGGAAATCGAGTATCGCATGTCCTGTGATATGACCCTTGACCTCCATTCCGGTTACAACCAGGAACCTGATATTCGGGTTCGATACGATGTTTGCAACCAGCTTCTCAATTCCGATGTTCTCGGTCTTGCACGGTCCTGTGATCGATGCGCCTGCACCAAGTGGGAAGTCGCTCATGTGCGATCCGCATGTGGTGACTGCAACGCAGTTTTCAGGGTTTCCGATCTCAAACTCGCCCGGAAGTGGGGGCCATGGATCAGTTGTTGCTGATTTTGCCATTTTAGATCCCTCCTGCAAGTCGTGCCATTGCTACCATGAACGCTATTATGAGTCCAATGATCAGACCATAGAACAGGTTCGCATACACTCCCGCAATCCGAGAGGTCTCTTCTCGTCCCGGATACGTGTTCAACAGTTCTTTATCCGGTTCGAGCGAGTTCATTAGATCGTCGGCAACACTTTCGAGTATGTCCAGTTGTGCCTGAATCGGAACGAGTGAGAACATAATCAGGTCCTCTCTCTCCTCGGCAACGACTCCTGTCATCGGGTCAAGGAGTATGTGGAATTCGGGTACTGTTCGTGCGACATCCATCTACATCGCCCCCGGTGGAAGTAGTCCGGTTCCAACCCAGCCAGCACCTGCGTCGCGCTTGGCTAATTTCACGAAACCCAGGAAGGTTATATACCAGAAGGCAAGCCCAACGATTGCTGATATTATTCCCGCGATCGGGTTAATCGCAATCGAGCAGACTCCTGCTACCAGCATCGCAATCGCACCGCATGAGTATGCGTGTACCATTGTCCGGTCTTGAGTCTCATCAGGTCCTAAACTGGCGTTGAATGGATGTAGAATGCCGAGCGCACCAAGAATGAAGATTGGTGCGATGTATCCGGTTGAAATAACGTCCCTACTGATATCCACAAAGTCTATGCTTCCGGCAACCATGACTGAAAGCCCGGTCAGAACGAGCACGCCAGCACCTGCAATCTCCATTAAGCACCGCTCCATCACAGGGATGTTTAATTTGATGACCTTGTTTGCAAGTGTTCCTACGACAAACCCGATCACAAGCGCAAGCAATAGACCAACGATTGGTCCGATGAGGACTGCACCCGGTATCATCTTTCCGACTGCAAGTCCGAACATCGCTGAGATGATTCCCATACCAAGAGCAAGCATTCCGATCGACGGGACACCGGTCCCGATACCGTAACTACAAACACTGCGCACCGCATTAGCGCCCATCTTGGTTGCAAATATCGCACCGATTCCCGCGAAGAACGCGAGATACGGTGATCCTGAGATGCCTGCCAAGTAGATTCCAACGAGTCCGATTCCGATGCCCATGGCATCAACCTTGTTTGCGGATTCCGCAGCTACCGCTTCGCCTCCAGGTCCTCCTGCTGACATATTATGCACCTCCTGTAATCATAGCTGCACTCGGGATTATTACTGCGATGATTCCGCAGAGAAGCGATGCAACAAAGCATGCAAGAATCGCCTTTGGCAATCGCTTGAACTTCGGATCATGGAATCCCTCGATCGTTCCCTGAATGTTGTACGACGGTAACACTGCGTTTACCAGAAAGACACCTATCGCAAATATGCTTGAGATCGCAGGATCGCCATTCACCAACATCAACATGCAGTAGACAAGTGATCCACCGAGACCTCCGAGAAGACCTCCGATTGCGCCGCTCACGAAGCATACCGTTGGGATGCCCTGTCCGACAGTTCCTGCCGCGACATACGGCGCCTGCGGGTCTCCTGTGATTGGGTCATAGTCTTTCTTCGCTGATGCCGGCGGTACGCCCACACCATAGATGTAGACCCAGTTTCCGACAAGCATCGTTACAGTGATCATAATCATCGCACCGACAGCGCCAGTCGCGGATATCAGGATGACGTCGGATATGCCTGGTGTTACTCCTCCGGATGACAGAGTCATATACATATAACCAGCAGCAAGAAGCCCTGTAAGTCCTGAACCCGCAGCGAGCTGCACGGTTCCTGTTCCAATACCGGTTGCCTGCGCCATAGCTGCAGGAGCGCCTCCTACCGGAACGAAGTGAACACCGACTGCGATACAGAGACCGCCGAGGATGATTCCTATGATCGACGGAACATTGTCTGCAAGCATTCCTATAATAGTAACATCAGTCATGCTTCTATATCTCCTGCGTATTCTGGAAACGGTCCGTATTTCTTTCTGGCGTAGTTCTCAAGCTTCCGGTTGTAAAGTACCAGCGCAAGAACGATCACTGACCCCATGACAACGGCAGTCCAGCCTGAAAACGCTGTTGATCTCCAGTTGTCAAGGAATACTACCATCCCGAAAGCAATGCCTGTTGCAGGTCCTCCGAACTTCGAGCAGAACCATGCGTTATCCATCGACGACCTGACGCCCGCCTCTGCGAACCGGGTGATATTTCCGGAGTCGGCAGCGTTCAGCCCAGATCCAAACTTGAAGTCCTGGAACTCTCTCTCTGCACCGTAGTGTACGTCACCTGTGGATGATCCGATCGCACCAACACAGAGTCCCCAGATCAGCGCAATTACTGGAAAAGGGAACGGATGCGGGATTGGAAGTACAGCCCACATGATGTACGAAATCAAGACGATACAGAACGTCGTTATGTATGCGTGTCCCATCAGTGAAAGGACCTGGTTACGCAATACATCAAGGTACACGTACTGGTTAAACCGTGTCTGACTCGTGTTTCTTCCTATGTATGAGGTAACCGAGTATATCCCGTCCAATAGCGCACCAACAAATGCGCCAATTGCGATTGCGAGAAGCGGAGTTACATCCATAGAAGCCATCAGCATCATGGCAACGCCTGCGCCTGCGGCACAGATCATGGCGTTTGACGGTGGTTCACCAGAAATAGCTTTGTTAAATATTCTGTGCGGATAGCCAACCTGCGCAGCCAGCTGAACCTGTGAATTCGGATTGCTCTGTGATCCGATATCTGATTCAAGGTCTTCGCTGCATCCTGCGACGGTTGCTGCCGCACCCATGAGGGCTACAAGCCCCATACCCATTGCGGGTTCCATTCAATTCCTCCTATGTTTTTATTGGTTGTGACCCGTTCGTAGCGATTAGGTCGTGACCTTCCTTTGGTCGAATGGTTGCGAATTATTATCAAAAGGGATATTATAAACCTTTCGAGCAATGAGCTGTGGTCAACTGGTATGGGGGGTACAAATGTTAGTTTTAGTAACAACTATTGACTTAATCGTGTTACGTAGCCCACCAAGATCAACAGATATTGTGACATAA
>JAYEGG010000046.1:0-5323 GCA_034658995.1 Methanobacteriota archaeon
CAGGAATTCACCACCTATCCTAATGCGGAATACATCGATCCTGCGAATGGAGCGGTGGTGTATACGGATGTGGCGATAAAGACCGCCCTCGGAAAAGCCAAAGATTTCTACAAAGCAACCGCATTTACGGCTTGCGACAACGATTCGATCGTTTACATAGCAGGTGATGAGGAACTCCTCAAATTTGATACCAGCAAAGCAGAGACTGGAGATGCCATTGTAGAGATAGAAGACCCGGGTGAGTTGAGTGACTGGCGGAAATCGATCTGGGGGCGGATGATCATCGGAGAGAACGAGTACGTGGTGCTGATTGGCGAGGATGGAGTATCCTTCTTCGACCCTGAGGTTGAGCAGTTCGTGGATCCGGGGGTAGAGGCAGAGTTTCCGGAGATGATAACGGATGTTGTCAATGAAGACATCGGTGGATGTGTCATCGGTAACAAGTTTTATCTCTTCGGCGGAACTATGTCGGATGGTTCAGGATCGTCGAAGGCATGGGTGTTTGATCCCAACGCCGGGAGCGGCGATGAGTGGTCTTCCATCTCTGATATGCCCTTCGGCGTAAAAGCTCCCAGGGTGGAATCGGTTGGTGGTCTGGCATACATAATAGGCGGTCTTACCACTGGATACATGTACAGGGAGATCTTTGAGTACGATCCAACTGACGATTCCTACACCAGGAAGGTTGACCTGCCGTGCCACACTTACAAGCACGATACCGCCGTTTTTGGCGATCAAATATGGACATCTTACGGCTACTCATGGGGAACCGAGGAAGAAGGCAGATACGGGTTCCGGATGCATCCGCCTCATCTGGTGATTTACTCGCCACTCTCTGATGACACGGTGCAGGACACCACAGGTACCGAGTCGGTCGGCGGGGAGAAGATGAATCTCAACATCGGTCTGCCTGACCCTGAGAACATCACTGGAACAGAGCAGACGATTGCCATAAACTGGGTTGCATCCACCGACTCCACCCGAGGACTTGCCTATTTCAGAGAAGTGGGTGAGACCAACTGGGAGAGCGTCGATGCGAGAGGGACGTCATATCAACAGGTTTTTAGGGAGGCAAAGGCTTATGCCGCCACTCTTACTGGCTTGGAGCCGGGAACCGAGTATGAGTATTATGTAGTCTCCGAGGTTGAGGGCACAGAGGATGTGCAATCTGAGACCCATATCTACAAAACCCAGCCCGAGGATGGGGGTAGCTTCCAGTTCATCGCTTATGGTGACTCCAAGGCTCAATACGATGTTCTGCACGAGCTCAACTGTCAGATTCTGGAGGATCTGGAAGAGGTCACCAATGGTGGCAACAGTAACGGCACATTCGTGTTGCAGCTGGGTGATTTCGGTGCATACTCCGCCATGAGAGAATGGGAATCGTGGTTCGATTACGGATTCAACGGTTGCCAGTGCACCAAAGAGATGACTGCAAGCTACGCTTTTGTGCCGGTGCATGGAAACCACGAGTACCTTGCACCATCATGGTTCAACACCTTTGAGATGCCTAAGGCCAGTATGGAAGGATGGCCAGACCTCAACAATACAGGTTACGAGGAGAGGTGGTACTCCTTTAACTATGGATCGACTCACATAGCGGTGATCACCACCGGCGAGTATAGCGGCGAGGACTGGTACCAGACCCAGCTCGAATGGTTGAATGCGGATCTGACAAGGGCAAAAGCTCTGAAAGATGCAGGAGCGATACACTGGGTCATAGTTGCGATGCACCATTCACCATTCACATCAGGAGACCACTTCCCGGATCAGGGCGACTACGGTCTCTTTGAGGAAGGCTCTTACGTAGACGTGATCGACTCGAGCGGTGCGGTGGACGTGGTGCTTGCAGCCCACGATCACGACTATGAGCGCTCAAAGATGATCAAAGATTTCCGCTGGACCGAGGAAGCCGAAGGGACCGGAGAACCTGCGTTCTACAGGCGGGATAATGCAAGCGTGGTTGCGGAATCTGGACGTAACGGATCCGCCAACCAGGGCAACGGAACCGTATGGTTGACATTGGGCGGTGCCGGGGCAGGACAGAGGGACATGCAGGAACTTGATGACCTCGGTGACTCTTCATGGATCGCATTCCGTAAACCCGATCCGGCTCGAGGGGAAGATGCCGAGACAAACCCCTGTTTCCACTACAGTGTGATCACTGTAACACCGGACGCCCTAAGGATAGATGTCTATGAGAAGGACATCTCATATCTCCCTGACTGGACCGGTGCCGACGACGACTTTGAGGGTTTGCTGGACCGTGTAACCATATATGGCCAGACCTGACCCTCTTATTTTTTTAATAATAGGAGACGATGAAAATGAATAAGACATATATGCTGCTTCTCTTCGGGATGCTCTTGATCCTTTATGTAGCAGCAGAAGATCTGGTTTTCGTCCATGCAGAGGATATCGCCGCGGCATCGCTTGAGGTTTCTCTATGGGCTGGTGGTGCGTACGATGGAACGGTGCTGTTCGTGACAGAGGGGGTTTAACCCTCATTTATTCTATATAGGAGGAATTGATAATGAATAAAAAAGATTTTATGATGCTGGCAATAGCCCTTTTGTCGCTTATTGCATCCTTACAAACAGCATCCGCGTTAGGAGTGGGAGCGTCCCCTGACCGAATCGATTACGGGATTCTGATGACTGGCGACGGATCAGCAAAGAGTCTCTACGTCATCAACACAGGCGAGGAGGTTGAGCGAATTGTTGTTGCAACAGAGGCATATGGGAATATAACCGAACTATCTGCTTCCGAATTCACATTGAATCCGAAGGAGAGCAGATTGATCAATGTCACGATGACTATCCCACCCGGTTTTGAAGAAGGGAATTATTCCGGAAGCATTTTTATCACTGGTTTTCCGGGTGCGTCAACAGGTCTTGGCATCGGAGCATCTGTCAGGATACCTGTTGAATTTTCTGTTGAGAGGAAACCAGTCCCGTTGATTGTTAGCGGAGCTGCCATCCTTGGTTGCGTATGTTTGATGATCACACTCCTTGTTTATGTCAGAAGATTAAGATGAGACCTACTTTCATCGTATTACTTTCCCTGCTTCTGCTGCTGACCCCAGCACTCGCCACAGCAAACGAATGCCGCAACGATGATCTCGACACCGATGTCGAATGGGTGGGAAGCGGCAGCGCAAGCCTCGCGTGGGGTAGGACGTATGTGCTTGAGGCAAATGATGAGGTGTACACCCTCAAGGCTGACGATTTCGATTCCAATCTGAACGCATCAGCCATATCGATCGAGAAGGATGGGGATGTGCGGAAAAATGTCCTGCACACCAACCTGTTGTCTGATGACAGTTGGTTTGACTGGGATTCTGAGATAAAGGTGGAACTGACCGATATAACAACGGATTCACATAAAACCCCGTCAGCACACCTTAAGTTTTATCGCAGAGGACTTCCCGAGTTTGATATTGATATCGATGTGACATCCGAGGATTTCGGTGAGCTTCACGTATCCTCTGACCAGTATCTCCCTGAAAAAGAGAAGACAATCACGATCGATGTCAGAAACACGGGTGATGCATGGATAGAGAATGTTAAACTGCGAGTGGACATCGGAAAACTGAAACTGAAGGGCTACAACGGCTTTGAGTTTCATGATCAGACCATATCTAAAAGTTTTGGGTGCATGGAGAAAAATAACAAGGAATCAATCAATTTCACGGTTATTGCGCCAGCCTGGGATGGAAAGACATCGCCTTATGAGATTAACTACAGTATATCCGCACTTGCCGAGGGGGTGGACATCAAGGGCTGGCGACACGAAGCAAACGAATCCACAAACCTCTCCTGCACCGACCCGGCGCTCCTGATGGTAAAATCGGTCTGCTATGACGAGATCGATATGAGCCCGTGCAATCTTGTGAGATCGAATCAGCACAGTCTACTGGAGGTGGTTGAGTGGATGCCAGAAGCGCTGATCTACAACGTGAGTGAGTGGAGCATCGTGGAACTTGCAATCTACAACATCGGGTTCTACCCGGTTCACGATCTCAACATCACAGATTCCACCATCCCGGATGGCTTCAGAGTCGCCGAGATATATGAGAAAGGCTCTCCAATATTCGTATCCGAAGATTGTCCGTACCAGATACGCTACAAGCTCTTCCCGACAAAGCCGGACACATATAAATTCGATTCGCCGTCTGCCGAGGCAAAATTTTACGGGAAGAATTTTTCATGGGAATCAAGCGGCGTCTCGATCAAGGTTCATGGACCTGACATCAATCTGACCAAATCAGTCGCAGAATTCAAAAACGATGGAGAATACAGGGTAACTCTGAATCTGCGAAACGATGGTGACCGTGCCGCACATATCAATCTAACAGACACCGTGCCCGGCAGTGCCGGATATGTCAAGAGCAGTGCAGAGGAAGGGGTTGAGGGTGGCAGCCTGCCGCTTGGTGAGTGGGACCTTGAAGTCCACGCGGTCAACGATTCACATACCATGACGATAGAAGGCGTTCTTCTGCCGCCGGGAAAATCCCTTGAGGCGTCCTATCTGATACGTCCTGACCGGTTCGATGAACTGGATCTTCCGTATGCGGAGGTTTTGTTCCGTGCTCGAAACTACTATGAAGGCATCATCCGCTCCTCGTTCTGGGAGTCGGGTGTCTGTGTGGCGCAGGTCTGGGATCCATCTGCCGGTGGCTGGATAACGCAGGATAGCCGATCAGATGAGGCTGGCATCGATGAGACCGCGGTACCGACACCGACACCTGCCGAACCCTCAAATTCGACACAGTTCGAAACATCGCAGCAGGTTTTGCTGCACAGGTCGGATGGCAATCAGACAAATCAAACAGTACTGCACACATCACCGCAACTCTCCGGCATAACCGACAGGCTGCCGCACCAGCTCAGGGTAGGCATGGAGTGGGCAGGTTCTGTCGTTGGGACTGTGGGCAAAGCGGCATCCACCATTGGGGATACCTCGCTCACATTGATCGCGATCATGGTTGCGGTTTCAGGCTTCTTGCTGGCGTTTGTACTGTTGCGGGGGGGCAGTCCTCCGATTTCGCCGGGGGCGTGAACCCGATCGTTATAATCAGGATGCGAGCGTGATGCAACTACATGAAGATCAGACTCTTTGAGGGCATTACCAGAAATGTATTCATACTGGGCTTGGTCAGTTTATTCACCGATCTCAGCAGCCAGATGGTTTTTCCGTATCCACTTCAAAAAGCATGGTATTTTGACTGGATTTACAGGATTTACAGGATGTTGACATTGCGGTATATCCTGTCGATCCTGTTAATCCGGTCTAATAATTTTGTATGTGTTTAGCTGAGGTG
>JAYEGG010000047.1:0-5217 GCA_034658995.1 Methanobacteriota archaeon
GATATTTTCTATTTATGGCAGATCCGTTTTATTTTACGAATATCTGAGTATCCAAACAAGTACCTATTACATAGTAGACCGACATGACGTAAAGTATTTATACTATAAGTTTCACAGTAAGACGCGTGACATTATAAGTATGCTACGTGGGGGTCAACCAAAATATTCCAAGAACGATTGAACCCCACAAAACAATCGCCCGAAGGCATGATTAAGTTGCGCCTTATGGTTACTTAAGGCTTTGGTTGTGCCTCCGGGGAACGATAGAACACAGAACACAAAGGAGGAAACAACATGAAACAAAGCAAAGGAATTGGAATAGGCGCGGTATTTGCCGTGCTTTTAATGACGGCGTTTGCGTTAGTGCCGATGGTGGGTGCTGAATCGGATATGGACGCCAAAGTTATCGAAACGTCCGGAACAAAAACCACATTCAGTGTTGGCAGCGTGGGAGTAACAGTGGATAATTATCCAGATCTCACGGGTGCTACTGTGATAGTGAAATGTGGTGACGATACAGATAGATACACGGTGAAGGTGGAAACGTCAGACAACATATATATAGCAAAAATATATGGTGCTGACGGAAATCTGGTAAGGACAAGACACTACACGTCGAATCCATTGATCGTTCCGGACGGAAGTCAGCCACTGATAATCAAAGGCATCCTCGTGGATGCTTACATTGATATCTGGCCAGACCGATATGCATACAGCCAATCTGAGAACGGAACTGTGAATATCCATGTGGATAACTGGGCTCCTGATGGATTTGCCAGCTACTACTTGAAGATACCGAATGATGTCGAGTATGTGGAGGTATATGATGGTCAGCAACCATATTCCGTGCATGATCTCCCAACGAGTGATGATTGTGTGTGGTTGCCAGAAATTGGGAAGGTTTGTGGACCTGCCACGGTTCTATACTGGCAAGCCTTTCACTTGTTTGGATATGAGGAATATATAAAGGTGAAGGTCAAGTATGATAGCGCGGGCAGTTTCACCCACTATGCTTATGGCCACGAGCAAGAGATACTATTAGGAATTCCGGCATGGGACGATGACAGTTTTAAGGTAACTGTGTCATAACCACTATGAGCTGGGGGAAGTAGCAATGTTGCGAAAGATATCTATAAGTTCTATTGCAACGATACTTTTAGTGGCATTGCTACTCGTTTCTATTTTATATTACCTGGTATTAAATTTATATCCAGATTTGTATCCAGAATATGATATCTTTTTTATGATTTTTGGTCAATCTGTTGGTGGCATTTTTCTTATTTTATTTATAATTGTTGCAGTCGCTCTGACAATTTCAATTGTCAGGCGCATAGTAAAATGGTTTTAAGCAACCCGTTGACATTTCTTCCTTCATGCCAAGACATTGGCAATTTGCCCATGACACATCTGATTGGCTCTACGAAGACATGGGCATGCAATTGTCTGCGTGTTACAGGTATAAACGATCGTGACAAAAATAATTTAAAGAATGAGTTTCACGGCAAGATGCGTGGTATTGAAAGGACGTCACGCGGAGGTTCTGGATGTTCCGCGAGAGCAAGCCGAACCCCGAGAACCACCATAAAGCACAGTAATGGTCGAGTATTTGCTTATATTCGATCAGACGTTATGATTACTGGCATAATAAGCAAAGAAAAACTCATAAAAGTAGCAGAGTCGATGGTTGCACAAAAAGCAACCGCAGCTTATAGCCACGTAAACTAAAAACAACACATGAGGATAAAAACAAATGAAGAAACAGATCGCAGCAGTCCTGATGGTTCTTGCAGCCCTACTTTTCACAGGATGCGTTGATCAGGTGTCTGAGATGACCGCAGACGAGATCGCTGCCAAAATGGAAGCAAAGCAGGAGAGCATAAAGGACTTTTCAGCTAGAATGGTCATGACAACATCGTTTGGCGGAGAAAACACAACCATGCAGGTGTTAATGATGGCCAAGCAGCCTGATAAAAGCCGTTTCGAGTACATCGAGCCAGCCGAACTTGCAGGCATGGTAATGGTCACAAACGGCAGCACGATGTGGACGTATGACCCTGCAAAGAATCAGGTGGCGAAGATGGAACTTCGGGAGGCGGAATGCGGTCCCTTTGATATGGACTACACCGGGATCATCAGAAGTCTCCTGAATGAGACCGACCTATCTTATGAGGGCACCGGGAGTGTCAATGGGCGGAGTGCTTATGTGCTCAATATAACGCCCAGGGATGAGACCGAGCTTGTACGGGATATCTCCAATACTCGTGTGTGGGTCGATTGCGAAAACTGGATGCTTCTCGGGATGGAGATGTATGATCCGGACGGAAATCTTGCGGTGAAGTCAGAATACAGGGATATAACGTTCAACACAGGCATTCCGGACAGCGAGTTCGTATTTGAAGTCCCTGAGGATGCTGTTGTTGTGGAGGAATCGTTTGAAGACAGGATGCCTCAGGAGATGACGCTTGAGGAAGCGGAAAACCATCTCGCTTTCGATATGAAGACCCCATCGTACCTGCCTGATGGATGTGAATTCGACCATGCCGTGGTCTTTGGTGAAAACCGAGTGTCGTTGACGTATAAGAACGGATCAGAGTTCTTGCAGATCTCAGGGTGGGTCAGCGACGCTGTGCACCATATCGAACAGGAGATAAGTGATCCGGAAGTGGTGAGCATCAACGGCACTGGCGGAGAGTTTGGGTCTGTGTTCGGTATCAACACGCTCCGGTGGAGTGCAGGCGGCATTGAGTATTCACTTTCAGGCACGATTACGAAAGAAGAGATGTTAAGAGTGGCAGAGTCAGCTCGGATAACTGCAAACGAATCCACACCTTAAGCAATGTTCATATACCTCCGACCGGATAATTCACAACCATGCACCAAAAGACGAGAATAGCACTCCTCTGCGGCATACTCCTTGTATCGCTTATGACCTGTGGCTGCCTCCGGGATTTTGAGGAGAGCAGGCTCTGGGTAACCGACATCGACATTTTGCCAGAAAGGGTAACAAGCACCAGCGTTCTGCTGAATGTGACGACATACATCGAGAACAACGGAAATGGCGAGAGTGGGGAAGCAAAACTCATCTTGAAAGCCTTTGATTCCGCGTCAGGACTCCTTGTGGGCGAGACCACAACTACTGCAGGACGCATCGACAAGGACAAAACAATACCGGTGTCGCAGCGGATCAGTGTTGAGAGGGAGGGAGGATACCGGATAGATGTTGTTTTATTCGAAGATGACGAGAGATTGAGACAACGATCGGTGCAGATCTCTGGTATCGGCGATCTGACGCCAAACGTCCATGACATCGGAATCAAGATTCAGGAGATGGACTTTCTGGTTGAGAACGTGACCGATTCGAGGGTCATGATCGGTGTGGACATCTATCTCACGAACGAAGGCGACTTCACAAGCGAGGATCTGCCGATGTTAATCAAAGCCCGTGAGGTCGATGCCGGGCTCCTCGCAGACAAAGTCTGGATCGCAACCGGATCGATCGAGAAAGAGAAAACGATAATTAAGAGTTGCGAGATCGCGGTGCCCGACGGCTACAACTACATCGTTGAGGCGCTGATCTGGAGGAACGACACCATCGTCGAGCGCGGAGAGGGTGTGGTGCAGCTCAACCCGAAGCGCATGATCCCAAAGGACGAGGAGATCGTGTCAAGCGATATCCGGGTTAGGGACTTCATGGAAGATGCATTAGAGATGGAAGAAATGGATTACGGACGTGTTGGCGGTGGTGCGACAGAGAAGACGCCCGGGTTCACGTCCGCGATGACCGGGATCGCAGTCATGATCGCGATCTTTATGCTCATCCGCATCAGGAGGAACGATAACAATGACTGAAAACGACCTCGAAGGTAAATTCAGAACAGGACTCTTCGTAATTGCGATGTTTCTTACGCTGATTGCGACACTTCACTTCTATTTCTCGGTGCAGGATGTGATTGGCACATGGTTCGAGCATCAGTACAAACCGATCGCAAGCGCGGTCTTCTCGTTTTTTGTAATCGTGGTCTGCATCTACCTGACACGGTTCTACATCATCTCTCGCAGGTGAATGTTATGGGCGACATCCGTCCCACCTGCAGCCGGATCATGGAACTGGTGGGAACAGCATTCGTCTGCGGCGTGGTATTTTTCATCATTCAAATGGCGACTTTTGACACGTATGGTATTGACAGATGTCTGGGCGAGCTTATGTGGGTTTCTCTGATCGTTATACCTGTGGCAGTCTCTGTTGCCATCTCTTACTTCTGTCACAGGAACACGGTATACGCTGCCATAACCGGGGCGGCAACACTGGTCTTCGCGGTGATTGTGTTGAGGGCGGTGGCGATCGGACATGCATTCTGACGACCACCCACATCCGGAGGATGGCAGCGATGATAAGGTGCTGATCCTTCCGCTTGGCGAGGAATCAAAGAAGATCACCCAGACGCTCTCGAATGATTCTGCACGGCAGGTGCTCGAATTACTCACAGACAAGGCGATGTCAGCATCAGAGATCGCCAAAGAACTGGACATCCCACTCACAACGGTCAAGTACAATCTGAATGTGCTTATTGAATCAGGACTTAATCACGATCAAGCAGACGAGATGGAGCGTTAAGGGGCGTGAAATCAAGATATATGCACCGGCACATAAGTTGATTGTTGTTGTGCCTGACAAAACAGATAGAAAGTCGGTTGTTGATACTTTGAGGCGGTATCTCGGTGTGCTGCTCGGTGCGGCGGGAATATCAGCGATCATCGAGTGGTGGCACAAGCCACTCGTGGGCACACAGGAGGCATTGAGAGATGTTGCAGAGGAGACTGCATCTGGCATTCCAATGTCAACTCCTGTCGAGATGCCGCCACCGATGGAGGGTGCACTGCCTGCACCAGTTTGTGTACCAACACCGGTCAACGTCACCGAAGCAGGTGTGGGCGGTGCGACCGATGCACTTTCACGTGCACAGGAAGTGGCTGTGGAGGAAGCGGTTGCGACATGCACACCAACCAGTGCACCTGTGCCGGATGTCATGCTGCCAGTCCCTGAACCAACGCTTATGGCGCCGCCTGCCATGAAGTGTGGAGGCATGGATATGCCATCGATCGATCTGTTGCAGATGCTCGGGAGCCATCCCGGAGTTTGGTTCTTCTTTGGGTGTATATTTGTGGTGGTGCTTCTTGCGCTGATGGAATACCGCAGGAAAGGGGTTTGAAATCCGT
>JAYEGG010000048.1:0-2796 GCA_034658995.1 Methanobacteriota archaeon
GTGGTAAGCACGATCGATAACACGACCGGTATATGTGAGTATTCAGAGACGAGAAAGAACACTACAGTCGGTGTAGCGTCCAGCGGAACGCTTGCAACCGTTACATTCACAGTGATCGGTAATCCCGAAAAGTCATCATATCTCAACCTGAGCGAGGTGATCATGACCGATGCCAACTTCAGCACGATCGATTGCGAGATAACAAACGGCACTCTTACCGTCCGCTATGAGCACCTCGTCGCAGATGCACTTGTCTATGATATGTACAACAATGTGGGATCAAAGCATCTCTGCAAGGTCTGCTTCGACGGTTCAAAATCGCACGCTCCGGACGGTAGTAGCATCACCTCTTATGAATGGAGCTTCGGAGATGGCACTTATGGGACCGGTAGGATCTGTGAGCACATATACGAAACATGGAACTGGAACGGTTCCGATGAACCAGGGAACTACTATGAGCCATTCCACGCACTGCTCACGGTAACTGATGATGGGTCAGATACCAACACGACATACTTCGATGTGACCGTTTATATTTCGGGTGATGCGAACGGTGATGGCGTTGTAAATATCATCGACGCCACGATCGTGGGTTTTGAATGGGGCAGATCATGCTCACCCCCAGGTACGTGCTGGAGAGATATTCCGAATGAATGGGCGGACCGGGCGGATCTCAACAACGACCACATGATAAACATCCTTGATATCGTGATCATCGGAATAAACTGGAAAGATATAGCATGGAGGTAAATAAATGAGACTAATAGTGATGGCTGTGGCTGCAACTCTTATGGTGGGTTTGATGATCCTGCCTGCTGCGGTCTATGCCGATAATGGCGGTAACGCCACAGTTACGGTGGTACCATCATCTATTGACCGTAGCACAGGAGACGAGTTCAGTATTAAGATCGTTGTTGATCCGGATGGTGCTCCGGTCTATGGGGTGCAGTATGGGCTGATATTCGATACGACGTCTCTTGAGTTCGTGAGCCAGACTGCCGGGAACTTCCTGAGCCCGGATGGAGCAGACACGATCGAGAGCACGAATAAGTGTGATAACGAGTCTCAAAAACTTGAGTACGGTGCGGCGAGAATGGGCGTTGAGACGGGTGTAACAGAGGCAGGGACACTTGCACAGATCACCTTCAGGGTTACAGGGGCTTATGGATCGCATCTTGATCTCACAGATGTGATTGTGAGCAGCCCGCAGGCAAAGGAGATGCCGGTCATGGTTGAGAGCGGGTTATGTCTTGTTGATGGCAGACCGCCGCGCAGGACTATAGCAGACGTGGCGATCGCACTGCAGATGATTGTCCGCGGCGAATATTCCGCGCAGGCGGATGCGAACAGCGACGGCAAGGTTACCTCGCTCGATGCGCTGATGATTATGCAGGCGGAAGCTAAAAAGGAGGAGATGTGAATGAAGAAGATCGAGAATTGCGGATCAAAGCTCCTGGTGGCGCTGATAGCCATGGTATGCATATTGCAGGTTGTAGCAGCAAGTGCAGCGGGACCGTTTGTGAGCGTCGATAGCCGTGACGCGTCCCCGGGTGAGACGTTCACGATCAATGTGACGGTCGATCCCAATGGAAATTCGGTTTACGGAGCACAGTACTGTATCACATTCGATCCGGAGGTTCTGCAGGTTGTAAGCCAGGCGAAAGGTGATTTTTTGAGCCATGGTGGTGTAAAAACGCTGGACGTCACAAACAAGTTTGACAACACGGTCGGAGAGCTTGAGTACGGCGCGGTCAGACTTGCGACAAAGACGGGCGTCAACAATTCAGGCGTTCTTACCAGAATCACCTTTGAGGCCGTTTCCGCGGGATCAACAAATCTTCTACTCTCAAACGTGATCCTTGCTGATCCGCTTGCCCAAGCGATCGATGGAGTTGTGCTCAACAATGGCACGGTCAATGGAACAGCAACCCCAAGGGTGATCGTAACAATTCCCGATGCTGTGTCGATGGGGGCAATTACAGTCCCGATCACAATTGAGGATGTCTCAAACGTGGGCACATGCCAGCTCACGCTCAGCTATGATCCTGATGTTGTGATCGTATCGAACGTGTCGAGCGCGCATTCCGACTCCGACTTTGATCTGCTTGTTGCAAACCTCGAAAATGCAGTGCACGGCTCTGTGGGGGTCATTGCATATCAGGGGTCAGGTCCGGGACTGAGCGGCGATGTGAGTGTTGCTTATGTCACGTTTATGGTCCTGGGTCCGGTTGGCTCATCGACTCCGCTTGACATAGAGGTTACAACATTAACAGATGCGACGCCTGACTGCAACCGAATTTCCCATAGCACCAGGAACGGAAGCTTTGCCGTGCTTACAAATGGCGATGTGAATGGCGATGGCGAGGTTGATTCTGCAGATACAATCTTCCTTGCGCAGCACCTTCTCGGCGCTGCTGGATTTGAGATGGTTGCAGGGATTGTGGCGGATGTCAACGACAACGGCGTGACCGAGGCATCCGACTGCATGTATTTGACAAAGCACCTTGCAAGGATATCCGGGTTTGAGGTGCTGAAGTAGATTATAAGAAAAATGGATAAATTAGGTTTTTTCTCCAAAACCTAACTTTTTTTAGGGCAGAATTCTTATATACCTAACAAATAAAGATTGATGGAGCATAACTACACCCTAAATCAGCAATAAAAGAGGCATATCAACATGAAACTGGATTTTATCAGACAGATAGCAACAATCACGGCTATTCGAAGATTGTTGGCAGAAGACGCGTATGAGAGGCTACAAAGAATATGAGAATCAATATTGTAATCACATCCATC
>JAYEGG010000048.1:2896-5211 GCA_034658995.1 Methanobacteriota archaeon
GGTCTGTGCAGCCCAGTATAAGCTGACATTCGATACCACGTCTCTGGAATTTGTAAGCCAGACTGCCGGGAACTTCCTGAGCCAGGATGGAGCAGACACGATCGAGGCAGTGAACGTACTAAACAGTGAGTCTCAAAAACTTGAGTACGGCGAAGCGAGGAGGGGTGTAGATACAGGTGTAATGGCGACTGGAACGCTTGCGCATATCACCTTTAGAGTTATAGGAGGTCAAGGATCATACCTTGATCTTACCGAGGTGGTTGTGGGTGCTCCAACGGATGAGGGATCATGTGCATTACCCGTATCGGTTGAGAACGGAATATGTCTTGTTGACGGAATTGCACCGACCAGCACACCTGAACCGACCACGACCGTAACGGCATGGGAGACGCCCGCTCCAACTGCAACGATGATCGAGACTGCGATCCCAACGCCAGAGCCGGAATTGGTGCCGGAGGAGACGAGCACCTATGAGTCCACGCCACCCCTGGAGCAACCCGCAGGAAATCCGGAGTCGGCGCATGATTCAACCCCGGCAGAGCATGCATCCGGTTTTGGCGTAATCGCGGCGTGTGCGGGTATATTAATAGTATTATTTGTTTTAAAAAGGAGGCGATATTAAATGAGGAACTTTGGAACAAAGCTTTTGATGGCTTTGATAATTATGGTATGTGTATTGCAGGTTGCAACGGTAGCAAGTGCAGCACCCCCGTCGATGAGTGCTGATAGCGCTGATGTGTCCATTGGTGACACGTTTGAGATCGACATAACTGTAGATCCGCAGGGCAATTCAGTCTCTGGAGCACAGTATGATCTGACATTTGATCCAGCGATTCTGCAGGTTGTTAAGCAGACGAAAGGCAATTTCCTGAGTCAGGATGGTGCCAGCACGATTGAGGCTACAAATAAGTTCAACAACACAATCGGAAAGATCGAGTATGACGAGGGCAGAATAGCAGATGACGGTGTGACCGTTGCAGGTGTTCTTGCCACGATCACTTTTGAGGCGGTTTCCGCGGGATCAACGGATCTTGAGCTCTCAAATATGATGGTGAGTGATCCTGATGCCATCCTAATCAGTGTAGTTGTGCTTAATGACGGAAAGGTGAATGTGACTGGAGAATCGCAGGAAGAACCCGACCTCACAATCACCGCAAAATCCGAGACACTCGATGACAGCACGCTTGAGGTGACCTACACTGTGAAGAATACCGGAGGAGAATCTGCAGGTGCAAGCACGACAGGCATCTATGCAGGCAGTACTCAGATTGCAACCGATTCGGTTGAAGCACTGGCAGCAGGTGCGAATTACACCAGCACCGTTATCATTGATCCGTTCGACTGCCCATATGGCACGACTGTTACGGTCAAGGTCTGTGCAGATGATGGCAATGCAGTTGATGAGGGTGATGAGGCAAACAACTGTCGTGAGAATGAGTTCAACTGCCCACCAGGTCAAGAAGACCCAAAGCTCTGTGCCGACCCTGAACATGACTTTGGCGCAGTCCAGAAGGGACAGACGCGAACATGGCAGTTCGGTGTAACCAACTGTGGCGGAGGGCCGCTGGACTGGACAGTGACCGGTGATCAGTCGTGGATCACAGTTAGTCCGGCAAGTGGGACAGATGCAGGCACTGTTGCAGTGACGATTGACACAGCAGGTCTCTCTGATGGCACGCATACCGGAACCGTGACTGTCGCTTCAGACTATGGGACAGAGACAGGAACGATCACTGTAGACGTCCAATCAACTCAGGAAGACCCAAAGCTCTGTGCCGACCCTGAACATAACTTTGGCACAGTCCAGCCAGACCAGACAGCGACATGGCAGTTCGGTGTAACCAATTGTGGCGGTGCAGGAACACTGACATGGACAGTCGCCGACGATCAGTCGTGGATCACGGTTAGCCCGACAAGTGGAACAGATGCAGGCACTGTTACAGTGACGATTGACACAGCAGGACTCTCTCCCGGCACGCACACCGGAATCGTAACTGTCGCTTCAGACTATGGGACAGAGACCGGAAAGATCACTGTGAATGTGAAAGGGTCGCAGCCATCACCAACGCCCTCGGATGTCCCGACGTTTACGCCGATCGGAATGTTTGCGCTGGTTGGTCTGCTTGGTGTTGCTGGCATTGGCGTGATCAGGAGAAGGTAGATACTTGAAATGGTGGTTGGGACTGTGGCGGCGTTGCCCCACTCCCACTACCGGATATGTTCCGGGTACGGAAAAATTGATCCTGCTCAAATTGCAGGAGTCGCTGAATTTAGCCGCAGAGATTCGAAGAGTCTGCGGTTTCATTTCTTTATCG
>JAYEGG010000049.1:0-5200 GCA_034658995.1 Methanobacteriota archaeon
ATAACCAAGACCTGAAAGAAGGTACACCGATCAAAAAGGTGTTGGCGTGAAAAAGATTATATTCCACCCTTATGCACTATACAAGATGAATATGAGAAATCTAAGCAAATCCACGGTGTTAGGAACGATAACAGCGCCCCATTCTATTGTAAACGGAAGGTACGGGCGGAGAATCGCACAGAAGGTGCATGGAAATTAGCTTGTTAGAGTCGTCTTTGAGGAATATGACGATCATTTGCTCGTAGTAACTGCATACCCATCGAAACCAGAACGGTATTTGGGGGCACATAAACGATGATAAAATACTTCAAAGACATCGATATACTGAACATAGAACTTCAGGAAGGCGAATTCGAATATAGTGAAGAGATTGCGGACGGGGTAATCTTCGATATAAGTCGGGAAGGCGAAATACTGAGTATCGAAGTGCTGGATGTGGCAAAAAAGTTTCGTAAACATGATATGGGGCGGGTTGCTGAGAAGTATATGGCAAGAGCACCCCCCGCAATGGTTTGACCGTACTGCTGTTTCGCACTGCCTCCGCACTCCATCTCGCAGCCATCAGTGGCTGAGATCTGGGATCCCACGGCAGACATGAACCGCGACAACCACATCACCTCGCCCGGGCGCTCTCATGATCCTGCAAGCCGCAAGCCTGCGCGATAGAATTACGATCATAAGATCCTGTCACAATCCCCGACCTTCGGTGGGGCGCTTTTGAATGCTCTATGCGCTATCATTGGCGTCGCTGCCACCCAACCGCTCTCTAAACATCCAGCAATCCCCGGGTTGGCGTATCAGGATGGAAGCGAGTGAGATCAAGAGCTTCCACAAGCCCCTTGATGAATCTGCGGGTGTTGTCCTTTGGTACGTACTCAAAGACGCGTGGGTCTGCCTGGAAATTGTATGCCAGATCGTACAACGAGATGATCTTCTCCGAGATGTTCTCAAAGTATTCCGCACCGATTCCTCCGATCTCAAATTTCCGGGCGCTTTTTAGCGGCTCTATCTCAAACATTTCATCGTTCGGGGTGAACGCAAACAGGATTTTTAGGTTGCACGGGATTCTCCATGTGAACGGCAGCCTGAGACGCCCGCAGTACTGCAAATCGCTGTGATAGCCCCACCAGCCTTTGTAGAGTGAGTGCTTGTAAAATTTATTCATGCTGACTTCTTTTAATGACACTGAATCGTCGCTGCCTGCCAGAACAAGCCCCTTCAAAAAGTTCCAGCTTTTATTATTCTGGTATGTTGTGTGCCAGAACGAGTCGACACTTTCTGCTTCATCGAACAGGATCAAGAACCCGTCAAGCCCGAGGATGTTTTTTGCAGCCCAGCCGATCCCGCTCAGTATGTAGCAATAAATATTTCCACATGTTGAATAGTTATACATCTGCGGCTTGTGTGTTGATTCTCCTTCGATCCACTCATACATCTGCTCGTCATCCTCCCCGGTCCGTATCTTTTCGATCACTGTCCCGAGGTACTCGTGTTCCTGCAGCTCGTGCCACTTCGGGCTTGCTGCGATCTCCCGCAGAAATTCCCTGAAACCGCCGTTATGCGTTCTGAATTTGAACGAGCGGACTATAGCCTCGTATATAGCCTTTGGTTTGTGCAGGGGCAGTTCACCCGGGTCAAGTGCAACCAGTGCAACCGCCCAGTTTCTTTTGAGGGCGGATGAGTACGTATAATCCAGAAGGTGTGTCTTTCCAACCCCGTATTCTCCGGAAACTATCAGAGGTCCGCTGCCCGGCACGTTCAACCACTCGTTTATCTGTGTTATCGCATAGTCCCGCCCGAACGTGAACTCATTCACCTGACCATGAGAAACGATACCTAACCTGAGTGATTCTATGATTTTTCTTGCCCTGAACCGTTCTTCCGGTAATATTGGTTCTACGGATCCGGCGATCCGGGCGTTCGGTGCCGGTGTGGATCCTGACAGAAATTCAATCTCATCCCGTCTGACCCATCGTACGATACCGTCCTCAAAACAAGCAGATATCTCAAATCCACCGAATCGGGTCTGCTGTACCTCCCCGATCCCGTACACAGCATGCTTCACAGACTGCATCGCTCACCCCTCATTCCCGGTTTTACGCAGTCTATGCAGCGCGACGACAATATTTTTGACAAATTCTCTCTTGTACCCAATTTCCAGCTTCCGGTCATACGCGGCTTTCGCAATATCAGCTATCGTCTCATCGAGCGCACCTGTTTCAAACTTTACGCTGTATGCAACCTCATAAATCATAGATAGCTTTCTTCCGATATCCGATAATAATTCCACGGGGTCTTCGGACGTTTCTTCGAGGTATATCTTGATTCCGGTTGGATTTACCTCTGCATCGAATACTGATGAGAGCCTCTGCCGTAGAGCCTCGTACACCTGCGTCCTGCCTTCGAGGAAGTTCTCATCAGGAACCGCATAGAACCACATCGCATTTCTGAAGTTGGCATGTCCGCATTCGTCTATTAATTCCCGCATATTGCTCAAAAGGGCTGCTTTTTGTTTTGTGGTCATGCTCGGGGTCTGTTCAGCCTCGTCCATGAGAATGACGATCCCTGCGTAGCCCATGTCCCGCACCCACTGGACAAGAGAGCGGATCATCTTAAACGCAGTGCTCTTATCCACTCTTTCAAATATCCTGAGATCTTTGAGCAGGTTCCTGGGAGGGTTCTCCCCATTCAACCACTGGATGATCAACGTAAAATCGTCGTCGCGTCGTTCGGTTAGACTCAGGAAAGCCTCTTTCACAGCGTTTTTAAAGCTTGTGCTTTCGTAAGGACCAAGTGCTGACGCATAATTGTTGAGTTCCTGGCGTGCAAGATCATCGGGCAGTTTTTCTGCCATCTCCTGATACTTCCGGTTATACCACGCCTTGATAACCGCCTCAATCCCCCGGTCGTATCCTGACAACAGTTCTTCCGGGGTCTGTGGATAGATGAGGTTTGAAACGATGGTCTTGTACACCTGCTCTAATTTGTAAAACGGCGTCTGTTCAGGACTCAGAACGATGTATGATGCGATATAATCGTGGTTCCACGCAACTTCCCGGATACAGTACAGGAAATGGGTTTTCCCGCCACCATATACCCCGATCACCATTTTAAATGCTGAACCGCCGTCTTTTATGAAACTTCCAAGGTAATCCTCGTCGATTGTTTCGAGATAGCTGTCCAGGCCCGCTGTGAAGTACTGGAATCCATATTCAGGGGGATTTCCCTGTCCCCCAACGATCTCTATGATTTTTCTTGCTGAGACCGGGTCTATTCCCGCTTCATGGGTCCCATACTCGGGCGCCATGATCACACGTCCCGAAACCTGATGTGCGATATATACGTGCCATCTCCTTTTTCATTGGACGGCACCCAGAGAAACCCCGCCCGCCGTCTCGTATAGGCTCTTGTAGCAGTAACAAGGCTCAGTTCGTGATTATCTATCGTCCGCTCCTTTAATCGATACAGATCATAACTGAAGAAGACGCGTCCGTACTCTCTGTAGCTGCTTTTAACCGGGTTCGTTCTGAACTTTTTACTCTGTGCTCGGAGCGCATACTCCAGAAGAATGTCTGAAACCGGAATTGAGTCCCCGATTTTTTTCTCGGTGTGATGAGTTGCTGTCTTGTATGCTTCGAACAAGTTTAGGAGGAATGTTTCGTCATCAAGATCGCGATTAACGATTTTTTTGTGACTTGCCCCCAGTTTTTTCGCTGCTGTTTCAGGAATGAGTTTACATGCGTCTAACCGCTCTTGCTGTGGACCGTACCAGATCACAACGTTATTAGCCTCCAGTTTTACCTCTATTGTGTAAAACATCACTTTGAGTAACGGGTAGTGTCCACTTAATTCAAAATCCACCTGTTTCAGCGCGTCTTCGAGCCTCTTGCCAAAACTGTTCTTTGCTTGCTCTTCCCACTCAGGCATCTTTGATTTTATGGGCTGTATGCGCTGCCCCACATCTTCTTCGACAAAATCGGTCAGTCTGGTCTGCTTCAATATCTTTTCGATCCTCAGCATCTCTTGTTGTATCTTATAGATGTTACTTACCGCTTCGTTTTCCGCATACCTCTCGATGGCACGGATGGCTTTGCGTATGTTCCGGAGATTCGCCTCTTCTCGGGAGAATGTTCGCAGAAAGTCAAAAGCAGGTTCAACCGGTGTTCCACCATGCTCGTTTGCATCCATGGTTGTGCAATATGGTTGCGCTATTCATAAACATTGTGCACGTGTCAGCAATTCCTGTTTAGTCCCTATCCGCACACCAGGGAGGGTGTGTTCCACTTACCCAAGTTTTCACGCTCACAATCAGGCATACGGAAAACACATCCCCGCGAAACTCTCAGTAGACCTCATGACGCCCACAGGGGCGGTCAACCTCGCAGCGTTGCCTCAAGAATCTCGTTGACACGCGACTCATAGTCCACGATGTACGCAGATGCCTGTACCGCAAGTTTTAGCATGGTCTCAGCGGAAACCTCCCCGTTGCTGCCGATCTCTTCAATGATGCTCTCGTACTGCCCGGGGTCTGTTACGGCGGCTACGTTTTTGAAGTTCTTTATTGCCGATTTCAGGAGTGTGATGCCGCCTATGTCCATGCGCTCAATCGATGTTAGCGGGATTAAGTTCACGACAACGACCGTGATATCCGCTGTCGCAATCGCGGCATGGACTGCCGGGTGGAGCGTCTTTATTTTACCACCAAGCATCTCCGAAAATCCAGTGAACTCAGATACGCGGGTCACTGGAATCCCGTTTTGTGAAATTTCATTTGCTGTGCCTTCTGTTGCAATTATCTCTATCCCAAGATCCGATAGATCGCTTGCAAACTTTGTCACGCATCTTTTGTCAGATACACTTATCAGAGCTTTTTTCATAGCATACATCCTATAACATCCAGTCACTCTACACATCTTTTCCATTTATGAAAAAGTATGGGTCTCTGGTATCTTGAGTTACAGTGACCAAAACATCGGAGATTTTTTGATATTTTCGAAATACGTTTCGGAAAACCGCGGAGTGCGCAGAGGAACGTAAGAGGGTGCGAAAGAGAAAAATAACAACTCTCTGCGCACCTCTGCGTCCTCTGCGGTTTAATATTCCATACCATAACCGGAGCCTCCTGAAGTGTGAAAAAGTGCTTGTAACTCGAATTACCAAAGAGCCAAAAGTATATCGCCAGCCCCCACCCGGAAGGGCA
>JAYEGG010000050.1:0-3492 GCA_034658995.1 Methanobacteriota archaeon
TGTTCACAGTTAGATCAACCACGACACCGCCCCCATCATTCGAGATTGCCCTGCCTCCGCTCATAATTCTCTCTGAATACAGGTTCATCGGGTAACAGTTCCATGGCTTTACGATATGCCATGAGAACTTCGGTTTCCGGAGCACGCAGCCAGTTCAACGTTCTTGCAAGGTCATACCAGCACCATGCGGTTCTGACATGGTCATCGGATAGCTGTATGGCTCTGCGCAGCAGTTCTGCCGCGTCCATGTTCAAGCGTTTCCGGACCGATTTGTTTCGCCGCGCCCTTGATGCCAATTTCATCTTCGTCTGTGCATATTCGTGTACTGCCTTTGGGTCCTCGCGAATTATATCGAAATTCGAGGAAAAAACCTTGTGGGCTTCCTTAAACCGCCCCGCTCTCTTGTACAATATCGCAAGTTCGATCAGTTCATCGCCTGTTGCAGGAGAGGGAATTTCTTGAAGGATTGATGATGCTTTTGAGGGATTCTGGGTGTCCAGGTACGCTTTAGCCATTGCAAGAAAGAGCAGATGACGATCGACCAGTTCAAGATTGTTCCTGTTCTCATTAAACATCTTTTCAGCCGAAGATAACTCCCCGAGGCTTGCACTGTACTCGATAAGCTGACCCATGATCGCGCCTGATGTCGGAACTCTGCTCAAGGCAGCTCTCAGATTTGCGAGCGCATTTTTTCTTTCGCCGGTTGCCCATAGGTGAGCACTGTTACGGATGGCGTGAATCACCACGTACTGTGGGTGGGCTGGCAAGATGACGCGAAAATATGTTTTTTCGCAATCAAATTCGAATTTGGGTTCTGGTGATCCGTTTTCACGCATTTTCCTGCGGATTTTTGGTATTCCGGTTCCCCTGCCTTCTGCGAGATTGAGTTCCTTGAGAAACTCCCCGATTCTCCGGTTTCGACTCTGGACGGGTGGAACGGTTTCGCCTGTTTGCAGGTGGTGCATCTCAATTCCGGGAACCGGTCCCGGGTAGCTGATGATCTCCATGCGGTCCGGGTATAGGTAGACCTTGATCGGCTCATAAATCTCGTAGCTCCTGTGGTACACCGCATTCACAAGCGCTTCCTCCATGGCTTCATACGGGAACGCGACCGTTTTATGAGCTTCAGCCCTGTCCGGGACCTTCTTGATCATCGAAGTGCTGAAACTGTTCAAATAATCGAGTGCCTGTCTCAACTGAAAGTGGATGGGACCCCGGAATACTTTTTCTTCAATGAGGTCGCCTCCGGCGTCATCACCAAACTGGACAACCTCAATCCGGGTTACCGGAAAATACTGGTCGGGGTTTTCTGTGAAAAAAAGTAAAGCGACGTTTCGTGGAGCCTCGTGACCATTTACTGGTGAGACGATCTTCATATACCGGTACAGATCCATATCCGGCAAATTTACTTCGGGGGCAACCAGATCGCTCCTGATGTCGGCAAGATATTTTCTGACAAGGGTTGGAGATATGACGTCAACCTGAACCGAGTTGTTCCGTCGGTCATCGAAGGGTACTCTTGCAGTCATCTGCATCAGTTGCGTCAGGACGTCGCCCTGTGCCCTGACCGATTCGCTGCCCTGGCGGACATAGTAAGCCCTGTCTCTTTCCTGTAGTTTCATGGGCGCCTGATATGGTCTCAACTCACCCCCGGGAACCCAGATTACGAGAATCTGTTTGTCCTGATAGATCTCAGGTGATAATACCGGTTGATATTCAGGATCGATGCGCTTGCAATTACCCCGGATCTGTTTCTGGATATCATCCGGATTCTGGTCGTCCAACCCATGAGGTGGGAGCGTCGGCTGCCCATTCTTATCTTCGATGCCTAAGATTATGTATCCGCCGTTTAAGTTGAAGAAATCGTTGGCAAAAGCACAGATGCTGTGAACCACGCTCTCCAGAATATGTTTGGACCATGTCTTCTTGAATTCACGCCTCACCGACTCCACAGACCGGGCATGTATCAAATCTTCAAGGTTTATGGGTAATATCTTCATTTTCATACCGGTTTTCTGCCTATTATCCTAAAGTGTTTGATCGCATATAATGATTCGTGGGTTATCCTGAACCGAAGTCATGAACTCAGAAGAGCTGAGGAAAAGGATGAAGTGAGGATTGGTTCATAACAATACGGGGTACATACACGAGAAACAACCGCAGCCAGAGTCGATATCAAAGAGGTATGATGAAACTATGCTAAGAAAACACCACACACAACTGACAGAAACCGAACTTGCCACCCTGCTGAATCGGGAAACCGAGGTCGAAAAAGTGAAACCAGCCGTTTCAGCGATTCTGCAGGACGTGAAAACCGGGGGCGACGCAGCGCTCATCGAATACACCGGGCGATTCGACGGCATCCGGCTCTCCGCAATCGAGGTAACAGATGACGCCGTATCAGAGGTATTTGACAGGATCGACCCTGAGATTCTCTGGCATCTTGAGACCGCAGCCGATAATATCAGGAGGTTTCACGAGTCACAGATTGAACCTGACCTGTGGTTGAGCGAGATTGCGCCCGGGATCCGTCTTGGGCAGAAGACGACGCCTCTTGACTGCATCGGTGCTTATGTTCCGGGGGGGCAGGCGTCGTATCCATCGACGGCACTGATGACGATCATACCGGCAAAGGTTGCATCTGTGCCTGAGGCTGTGATCTGCACCCCACCGATGCCTGGTGGTGATGGGGGTGTGCATCCGCTGACGCTTGCTGCCGCATCGATTGCGGGTGCCGACCGGGTATTCTGCGTCGGGGGCGCTCAGGCGATCGCTGCGATGGCGTATGGCACAGAGACCGTGCCTGCGGTCGACAGGATCGTTGGACCCGGGAATGTCTATGTGACCGCGGCAAAGATGATGGTCCCGACCCGGATTGATTTTCCAGCGGGACCCTCCGAGATCTTGATCATCGCAGACGAGAGCGCACGTCCTGAGTTCATTGCAGCGGACATGATAGCGCAGGCAGAGCACGACCCAAACGCTGTATCTGTTCTTGCAACGACATCGCAGGCGGTCGCCGACAGGGTGTTTGAACTGGTCCGGTCCGGGGAAGCAGACGCCCGCAGGTTCGAGATCATCAAGAAGTCGCTCGAACACAGTGCGATCCTGGTCTTCGACTCGATAGATGAGTGTATCGGGTTTTCAAACACGTTTGCGCCGGAACACCTTGAGGTCATGGTGAAGGACTCGCTTGGTGCGATAAATGGCATCTGTAACGCGGGTTCTGTCTTTGTCGGTGATTATGCCCCGGTTTCGGCTGGCGATTATGCATCCGGCACGAACCACGTGCTGCCCACAGCCGGGCACGCACGGACATACTCGGGTCTGAATGTCGATTATTTCATAAAGAAATCGAGCATCCAGATCATCGAAAAAGAAGGACTCTCACAGATCGGGGACACGATTGTGGCGATAGCGGAGGAAGAGGGACTTAACGCGCACGCAGATGCGGTCCGGGCGCGGTTTTCAGGCGAGGATTAGGGTGAAATG
>JAYEGG010000050.1:3592-5169 GCA_034658995.1 Methanobacteriota archaeon
GATCTAATAATGCGCAGCCTCTTTTCCGGCAAGCTCGCGCCGCTTCTTCTCAACGTAGCCATACACTGATGAGTGCGGCGCACCATCGAGCAGCATCTCGATTGCGGTCTTTGCAACGTGCGTCTGCTCAGGATACCCGATGAGCGCTACGGTCTTCCCGTAGACCGAGACGCTGACATGTGTCGCGGTCTCGATCAGTTCCCGCGTTCTGCCGCTCGTCCCGATGATCCTGCCTTTGATGCGTATAAGCTCTTTTGGTGTGTGTGCCGCTATGTCGATCACTTCTAACACCATGAAATCGTCATTGAACAGGGTGATCGCTCGTTCCGGGCTGAAACCCCGTCCGATCGCCTTGACGACATCCGCCGCCTGCATCGCACGCACAGGGTCCTCGGGGGATAAAACCTCCACAGTACCTGATTTGCTGTCGATGTCCAGTTTTGCAGCCGAACACTCCTCAATCAGTTGTTTTACGCTGCCTTTCGGACCGATCACTGCACCGATCCGATCCTGCGGGATTTTGACGTACATCAGCCGTCTAACCGCCTAACTTCGCATTGAGTTCACCGAGTGTGGTGTATTTGATGGTTCCAAGCCTCATGGCGCTCGCTTCGGGAATTGTATCGGTTTCCAGCCCTACAAATTCGGCAGGGGTGCCCATGTACACGCGAAGCCTTGCCATCGCATCGCGCCCGCGCATACGTTTGTACGGGAGCATGCCGCGAACCGTCCGCTTCAAGATACGGTCGGGGCGGGTCGGGAAGTACGGACCATGTTCTGTCGATCCCTTATCCATCTGTTCCTTGTATTCCCGAAACGTGGCGGTTTTGGCGCCTGAGACTGTGGTGCGCTCGGCGTTGATGATCGCTATGGTCTCTCCGTGGAGCAGCCTGGATGCAACAACGCTTGCAAGCCGCCCGAGAATTAATCCGTCTGCATTGATAATTGTCTTGTCAGTCATAAAATCACCAAATTCACCTGATAATCCGCATATTCGATCCTGCGGGGTTTTTTTCCAGTAATTCTTCGATCGTGAGGCATTCGCCACCGGCAGCCGTAATCTTTGCCCGTGCGCCCTCGCTGAAGTTAAACGCCCCCACCACCATCGGGCAGCTGACATTACCTGCGCCAAGCACCTTACCGGGCACAAGGATTGTCTCATTCTCTGCGACGTGCCGGTTTATGTGGCTGAGATTCACCGTCGCATAACTTTTTCTTGATCGCTCCAGACGCCCTGCAATATCTCTCCAGATTAAAGCGCCGTTCTCTCGGGATTTAACTCGTAGATCCCCTATCAGCATTGCAATCCGGGGATCTGTCTTCTTATATTGTATTTTGCTCATGTTTCCTCCAAGACTCACACAGATCGGTCTGTGTTCGAACCGGTTTTCAGGGTTCATCCGCCATTGGAATGCGGGAATGTAAACATCAGTATCCTGCTGTAGTAAAGGTTTCCGCTTTGTGAGGGTGGGTGCCCGCGTCATGCAAGTGTTCACGTCGCATCCCGTCTGGTGGCGTGGCAGAATGGGCACTTTCTAATAATACACCTTGCACCGCCACAAACCCGAGCTTTTTTG
>JAYEGG010000051.1:0-5143 GCA_034658995.1 Methanobacteriota archaeon
AAAAAATCGAGTAAAAACTGCCCTTCGGGTGGGGATTTTTGATTCCTTCGCACAAAGGCGTAGCAGAAAGGCGCACAGTTTTCGATCAAACTTTTGTGAAAAGTTTGCGAGGTGGTGTGCGTCAGAGCGGGGTCTCAGACCGTAGCATGGTAGCAAACGGAGACTATTGCGTTCTCGGGAGACCAAATATGCTCTCCTTGTTCTCCCAACAGGAGCAGGAGTATGCGATGTCAAGCCTATAGACGGCAAGTCACCGCAAATGGCATATTGTGAGTCGGATCAGCCAATATTACCGTTGAAGCAGGGCAATTCCTGTGGAGGGAAGGGGCTGACAGTTGAACCGTTGGGGCAGTGACACATCTTCCGTACTCTGATGCGGGTCAAAGGTGACAACAAAACTGTACTCACAACCTATCCGAAAGGGATGGGGAGGTTCTTCTGAAGAGCCGGAGGAGGGAAATCTTCGAGTCCGGTTCTGTGAGGGGGCTCATAGTAACCTCGGGGCTATTACCCCAAAACAAGAGGTGCGCTATGAGTCCTACTCGACATTCTAATGGATTCTGTGGTTTTTAATCTTTGCGCCCTTGCGTCATCGCGTCTTTGCGTTCATCTGATCTAACGAGAAGGTCGCAAAGGCGAGAGAGACGCAAAGTTTAGATGGGTGCACCGCGTTTTTCCACGTACGCGAGAGGACTGCCGTTAGCAACCACAGAAAACAGCAGAACCAGGAATAATACGGCAGCCTGTGCGCAAGGATGTATCGAAGACTCACCAGAAGAGGTCCCACCAGTAGCGTCAGGAGAGCCAGCTTGAAGTCCAGGATACCTGCATCCATCAAATCTGCAAGCGTGATGTACGCTGCCATTGGACCTGTAAGTCCCAGCGGTACCACCGCCAGTGCCCCGGGAGGTATCGGCATCCAGCCAAGATACCCGGGCAGGGCATCGAATACCCTCAAGATCGATGAGAACAAACGCCATAATGCTCACAGGAAGTGCGATGACCACGATTCGTTTCAGAAGGATCAGTGAACTATTCACATTTCTTTTAAGCGCGGTTCCGATGACCACATTCCCACCCCCACCTTCGGCAACGAATTCGCAGTCTTTCCTGGTCAGCAGTACTCTGCCAGCGATGACCATGAGCACTGCTACCATCATACCATTCAGCACAAATAGGGAGTGGTATGCGATGCCCAGCACCCCGAGCACGGGTATGATCGTGGGGGCGATGTGGGCGAATGCCTCGTAGACCGTCTACGGAAACCATGTTGCCACGGTTGCGAGCAGAGCTTCCTTCTGGTTTATCTTCTTTTCGTTATAAAATTCTGCCATCATAGCTACCGCGGTGATCGGCGAGCCAAAAGCGGTTATGAATGCGATCCCTGAATGAGGGGTAAAATACGCATGGTGCAAAACCGGCTTCATCACCGGGAACAACCGGCTGAATATCCTGAATTCAACAGCAATGCTCGCCAACAATATGCCAATAACCATGAAAGGCAGTACAGATATCCACAATTCAACTGCACGGACTGCAGAGGTGATTATCGTCACTCACAACCGTTCCCCGGCAACAAGCGTCAGTTCGTCGAATCTCCTGACAGAGCTATTTATCAGCCCCACAGCCTCAAACATCCTGACGATCTCCACGGGATCCGCACCGTTGTAGAATGGCAATTCCCTGCCGATCTCCTCACCGAAGTGATGACTTCCAGGGTGATGATGCTTACCTGGTACATCTGTAATGACTCTGCCGCCGGGCGTTACCACCCTTGCCCACTCTCGAAATGCAGTGGCTGGATCTGCTAATGTCCAGATCAGGTGCCTGCTGACTACCGCATCAAATAAGCCGTCCTCAAAAGATAGATCTTCAGCATCCCCTATCACAAACTCTACTGGGATATCGGAGTTCTTTATCTTCTCGTTTGCCTCGTTAAGCTTACTCTTTGACCAATCGGCTCCGGTCACATCATGCCCCATCTCAGCGAGGAGCAATGCCAGAAATCCCGTGCCGGTGCCCATATCCAGCACCTTCAGTCTTTGTGTAGTTCCAAACGATTTGGTTAAGGCATCCCTCCATATCTCTTTCTCTTCTTTTGAGTGCACTCTGTGTTCCGGAATGTTGTCATAATCATGGTGTGAATTATCCCACCATTCTCTAATCTGCTGTTTTACTTTCATAATTTTTCACCTTATATCCATAACCGTGAATGTTGCAGTCATCACCTTCTCATCATATCGATCCTGAGCGCTCTTTTCAGGGTCTCTGTGCATAACTTTGAACATCCACTTGCCGCCCGCTTCCAGTTCAACAGATGCTCTGCCTTCATGATCGGTTTGCACTTCGATTGGGCCATCCTCGTTGCCGACGTATATGGCATATACCGTTGCACCTGCTAATGCACGCCCATCATATAATACTTTCAGTAGAATATCGTCTCCAACATGATATTGCCGATAATCCGGTGGAACGATTCTCCAGTTCGTGTCCAACCATCAGATCATATTCATCTATAGAGTCCCCTACCGAAATGATCGTCTTTGTGTACTGCTGGTAATACTTCGGACCCTCCGGACCAGGATGCGGCAGGTTCAGTATCCCACTGTTGTACTCTGCACCAAGGGTGTGATAACCATCGCGTTCCGTGGTAAATCGCATCACTAAATGATCATCTCCGGCACCAACGTGAGCAGCGTACTCTTTGCCCAGCGTATCAAAGACGGTTTGTTTCACCTTTTCAATCTCAACCGCACTCTCACTCTTCATGTTATGCCCAAAACAAAGTTTACACTTCGCCGAATCTCTCTGTGATATGCCATACAGGCCATATTCGATCCAGACCTCATGTCCACATACGATATCAGGAATATCTTCATCTGAGCAAATCTGCCGTTTAGGTCCCATGGTTATTCCTCTTAAATAAAAAAAGGAAGGGAAAACCCTTCCAGAAAACTATTTCTGCCATCATCACATTTACTCCGGGAGTGGATAAGCCCAGGTTCCTTCCAGCTCGAGATCGTGGAACGTTTCGAGGTACTCGTTGTGGATCTCTTCCGGATCGATATCTCCAAATAGCCCCGGATGCAGCCATTTAGCAAAGTAGATATGCCCTACCACCCATCTTGGTCCGCTTATCAGATCTCTATCCATCAGGTAGACTTTACCATCCTTCACAGCATTGACGTTCTCAAACCCTGGTCTGTCTGCAAGGATTTTTGTTAGCAGTTCCTCCATATCCGCCTCTGTTTTTCCGGGACCGCTATCAAATCCTTTCATCAAATCTGCGAACATCACGTCAGGGTTCTGCTCTATCACCCACTCAGGATCCACTTCAACCGATCTGCCTGGTAATCCTGCAGCGATGTTACGGCATCCACATCCTTCAGCCACATGTCCTGCACTGGAGTCGTCTGGGGTTATGGCCCACCATTTCTTGGCACCGGACATGTACTCGTAATATAAGGTGGGCAGCTCTTCCGATCTCAATTCTTCGGTGCGTTCCTCAACGATCTCATCATAGCTTTCTATCCAGCCAATGAGCTCGCTGGCTTCGTCCTCCTTTCCAAAGAGCATCCCCATAATCGTTACGTCAGGAACGATGGTTCTTCTGGCGGTTACGCCCATCACAACCACTGCAGTATTCGGAAGGTTCTTGGATATGGTGCCGGCAATGTTCCCCCGCCACAGAGGCATCACAACCAGATCGGGATCAAGCATCAGTACCACCTCATAGTCAACAAACTGACCATGCATGGAAACCTCCGGAAGATCTGAGAGACCAAACTCAGACATACGCTCATGGAACGCTCGGTCAACCCCTACGATCATATCTTCTGCTCCAATGGCTAACATGGTTTCAGTAGTACGATAATCAGTGGGGATGATCCTTTCCACGGGCATCTCCACGGTAACAATTCTGCCAACGCCGTCAATCAACGTCAGTTCCTTCTCCCGCCCGAGAATGACAAGCTCGATCTGCGTCACATCCTGCATGTTGATCTTGTCGTCGTACTTCGCATCTGCAAGCTCTGTTTCGTCCCTGTATTCGAGGATGATCAGTTCGGTGTACGTCACATCCTGCATGTTTATTGTGTCGTCTTCGTTCGCGTTTCCGAAGACGCCAAGCGTGTAGTCTGATGCTGCTGCTGGCAGTGTTAGCAGAAGCAAAGTCATAGCTATTCCAGTCAGTATTCTATTCATTACCATTGTATATTACCTCCTTATACTCGATTCTGTTATTTCCCGGCGATTTAGAAAAAAAATACAGTCTGCGAAATGCGAGGCGTGGGCGTGCCCGCAGCATCGCAGACCATGTATTTCAGTCGGCAATTAACCGAAGTTTGTGGTTCCTTATTGAGTTAGGATATTAGACCGTAACCTCATCATCAGCCCATGTCGCAGGTATCTCATCTGCCCCGGTATCAGCAAGATTACCCTCAGCTATATCCAGAACACTTGTGTCGCCCTGCGATCCGGTTACCGCGAACCCTATCGTCGCCACAGATCCGGATCCACTCACTCCATCCGCTCCAGAGAGCTTGAAGATCACACGAATCTTGCCCTCCATGGAACGCCAGCTAACAAGTGGTACCGTTGTGCCATCGATGCTTCCATCATAGACATCAGTCACGTTCACAACACCTGCATCGAATGAGAGATCGAACTGCCCTGCGTTCATGTTAGCTACGTTCTCTATCTCGATCGTTGCATTGAATGCGCCGGATACAACTTCCGGGGCATTGACCGTAACCGGCACTCCGATGGCTACACCGGCATCAGCCCATGTCGCAGGTATCTCGCCAGCATTGATGTCACTGAGAGCTCCGCCGGATATATCCAGAACGCTACTATCACTCTGCGACCCGATCAGCTCAAAGCCAATCACCGCCACAGATCCTGATCCACTCAATCCATCCGCGCCAGAGAGCTTGAAGAGCACACGAATCGTGTCCGCATCCATGAAACGCCAGTCGACAATCGGTATTACGGTGCCACCTATGTCTCCTGCATTGACACCAGTCACGTTCACAACACCTGCATCGAATGAGAGATCAAACTGCCCTCCATTCATATCAGTGACGTTCTCTATCCCGATCGTTGCATCGAATGCACCGATTGTAACTTCCGGGGCATTGACCGT
>JAYEGG010000052.1:0-5140 GCA_034658995.1 Methanobacteriota archaeon
ATTGGTTGCTGTGCACTTATGGTCGGATCGACCATCAAAAAGCGCAGTTTATACCGTGTGCCTGAGTATACAAGCCAACCGGAGATTGCGCCGTTTGCAATCAAAGACCGGGGTGTTTCACCATATCTATAGAAGATCGGGCAGTCCTCGCCCGGCACGCATCTGTCAGTCAGACTCTACCGCAATCCCGGTCCAGCACACAGTCTCGCCGCATCCTCGTGTCCGCTCATGTCCAAGCAGCCCGAGCAGTCGCTCACGAAGCACGTTTGCCTCGACACTCGTCCTGACCCGCGGTCTCTCAAGATCGATGCTGAGGATTTCCCTGATCTGCCCGGGTCTTGCAGATAACACCACCACTCGATCAGCAAGATATACAGCCTCATCGATGCTGTGCGTGATGAACAGAACCGTTTTGCGGGTTTCACCCCATATCCTGAGCAGTTCGCCCTGCAGAATGTTCCTGGTCTGCGCATCGACCGAGCCGAACGGTTCATCCATCAACAGCACCTCAGGATCGTTTGCAAGCGCCCTTGCAATCGCAACCCGCTGACGCATCCCCCCTGAAAGCTCGTACGGGTAGCTTTGCTCGAATTCGCGCAATCCAACCAGTCCAAGGTACTTTCGTGCGATTTTGTACCGTTCATCCTTTAAAACCCCCTTGATTTCCAGTCCGAAGGCGACGTTGTTGATTATCGTCCTCCACGGGAAGAGTGAATACTCCTGAAATACCATGCCCTGTCTTGGATCCGGGGCTCGTATTGCCCTGCCATCGAGCAATACCTCTCCAGACGTGGGCTGGTCCAGCCCTGCAATGATCCGCAGCAGCGTTGTTTTGCCGCAGCCGGAAGGACCGATGAAACAGAGAAATTCCTTGTCGGGAACCTCAAGGTTGATGTTCCGGAGTGCTTCGACTGTACCAGCCTCCGACTCAAACGCCCTTGAAACGCCGGATATTTTAAGCATTATGTTACTTAGCAGTCATGATGATCGATAACCTTTTCGTCGGATCTTCCGGATTCCGGCATCCGTGAGGCACGTGTCATTGAGGGGCACCTCGCCAATGCGCGGCATCGCCAAAAATTAAAACGCGATTCCCCCACAGTGGAGCACGATCACGAGAATCGCGCCAACCGCGCCCCCGATGGCGCATATCAGGATCACGACCCAGCTATACGCGATATCGAGTCCGAGCGCAAGATTTGCCACGACCAGGAGAACAATACCGACAACGGTGTTTATCACCATGCGCTTAACAGTCTTCAGCACCTTGTACAGGATTATCGCTGCGATTATCGCCAGCACAAGAACAGATAGTTCAAGGATTCCAGTCATAATTACCAGATTTATATCTAACCTGACCGTAGTTAATCCTTGCCCTCACAAGGCTGCTCAACAAACTCACAGAGGATCCTTTCGAGACGGTTCATGTCGCAGTACTCTTGAACCCGTATCCCCCGATTCGGATTTCCAAGCAGCATCGCCGAGACGTTTGCATCCGTATCATGCACGCATAGGACGGGTAGCCCCGCCTCAAGCGCCCTGCAGATCTCGTAGCCTACGCCGATCGACGGAACCGTGACTTCCGCAATCAGACAGCCACTCTCTTTGAGCAGGCTGATGTCACGCCGGTAAATCTCCTGTTCACTCATCTTCGCCTCTGTTTCGTCCGAACCCGGGTCAACGACGTGCCAGCTAAGGACGTCGTAGCCTCTGTTTCTCAGGAAATCGTAGATGTGCCTGTAGACGGGTTGCATCTGCCGCCCGCCGCGTATGGATCCTGCTAAAAATATCTTCATGGAACTTATAGAGCTTGCAGAACTTATAGAACTCATAAAACACCTCTTTTGTAGTGTCCGGTCGTGTGCCCATCTGTTATATCCTGACACCTCTTCTGAACCTTCCCGCGCCCGTCAACCGCGTTTCTATACAACCGCGTGATCTCTTGGATGCGGTCGTTCTCAATCCCGATTGCATCGATTCTGATGCTCGAAACACCGGCTTCAACGATTCCAGAGACATAATCGATCATGCACAGTTCTTTCGAATTCATAAGATGCGTCCTGCAGTCCGTATCCATCCTGAGCGGGAACACGTACCCTTTCTCGTCCACCAGTTCGAAGCAGCCAGACTCGCACGGCGCAGTACACTTGCCGCCCTCGCCCTCCTTGTCCGCGCCACCCAGGATCCCGCCCACCACGCAGTGCTCTGACTCCATGAGCGTGAGCCGCCCGTGCACGATGCACTCGACCACTCCGTGCGGCGCGATTTCCCGTATCTCTGAAAGCGTGAGTTCTGGTGATAGCACCGCCATTCTAGCGCCGTGTTCTACCCAGAATCCAAGTGACCGCCGGTTGAATGTGTTAAGCGGCATGTCTGCGATCACTTCAAGCCCGATCCCGTTTGCGAGCCTGAATACGCCGTGGTTGGATGCCAGCGCACCATCAAAGCCAAGCGTTTTCGCTCGTGAGAGCGCCTCTGCCACGTTGACCATTCCGCTGTCTTTTACTATCCGCGGCGTGTTTATATAGATTCTGCACCCTTCCCGGTGCGCATACTTAACCGCAGCCTCAAGATCGGGCGCTCCGCCACCTGTTCGGACTTCTTCACGGTACCTCTCGCCACCCAGGTAGATCGCATCAGCACCCCCACGGATCGCGCTTTTCACGCCTGCAAGCGTATTTGTGCTGACTGCAAGCAACGTGTTCACCGCCCCGGCTTTGTGCATGGGTGCAGGTGGCTCTGTAGTGTTGGCAGGACGGGCGGCGGAGGCAGAAGTAGGGGTAGGGGTGTGGGCATTATTGAGGGTAGCGTGCCCCCGCCGCACCCGCCTTATCCGGGCTGATTCAAGCCTTGACACTGCGTCGTTTCTGACAAGATTCAACTGGCTAACCGGAATGAACACCTCACCCTCGATTTCGATTTCGATATCACATACCTCAAAGACGGTCTTCCCGAGTTTCGTGAGCTGCCGCACGATCTGCCCTTCGGTGGTCGGGTCCCTGATCGCACGCTCGATTACGTATCCTGAGTGTACGCACACCAGGTTAGAATCTCTATCCTCGAATTGCAGTTCAAACGGCAAACCAACCTTGGCTTTTGCCTTGATCGTAACAGGAACCTTCCGGAGGGGCGTGGGTGATGTGAACGTTCGTCTGAGTGAGTCCATGAGTTGTCGGTCAAGTGTTTTGTACACGGCACTTCCGGCAGGAGCAGGCACTCCGGACGGAATCTCAACAACCACACCAGCACCTGCCTGATCTGTCAGCCTGCCGCCCCCATACATCTGGCGCACGATCATGCCCACCCCGGCAGCCTTGACAGCCTCTTCGATCCCGATCCCATCCCCGATGTTAAGCCCGCCCGAAAGCTTTACAGAGATGCGCCCTGCCCCCCGACTGTATCCAGTGACTGTGCCTACGCGTATCCCGCGATTATGCGGGCGGGTGCGGCTCATCAGCGTGTCACGCGGGTTTTTCCCGAGGTATGCTTCCGTGAAACCACGATTAAAGAGTTGTGCAAGGCGCAGTGACTCATCATCCGACACAAAGTATTCAGAAGGATCTTCCATGCATCTGTCGATCAAGCGGCGGTATATCCGAACCGCACAAGCCACATATTCCGGTCGCTTCAGACGCCCCTCGATCTTGAGAGAATCAACACCAGCATCGATGAGTTCCGGCAGTACGCGGCTTAAGTTCAGATCCTTTGGACTCAAGATGTGCCCCCCATCCGTTTCCACCCTGCGCCCCGCTGTTCGTAACTCGTACCGTTTCCGGCACGGCTGGGCACAGACCCCCCGGTTCCCGCTCCTGCCGCCGATCATGCTGCTTGTGAGGCACTGACCCGAATACGAGATGCAGAGCGCACCATGCACAAATGTCTCGATCTCAACCCCGGTGTTCTGCCGCACCAGCCTGATCTCACCAAGCGTCATCTCTCTTGCAAGCACCACCCGCTTGACCCCCATCGCCTGCAAGAACCGCACCCCTTCGCTGTTATGCACAGTCATCTGGGTGCTCGCGTGGACCGGGAGCCCGGGCACAACCGACCGCGCCAGCGATAGAAGCCCCATATCCTGCACAATTACACCGTCCACACCTGAATTATCCAGATGGTAGAGAAGATCCGCCGCATCCATAGTCTCGCTATCCTTCACAAGGGTATTCACCGTGACGTACGCTTGTACGCCCCGCAGATGCGCATAATCGATGGCATCAGCGAGTTCACCGGGCGTAAAGTTGGCGGCAGACGCTCTTGCGCTCAGAATCTGCGCCCCAAGGTAGACTGCGTCGCAGCCGTTCTCGACAGCAGCTACAAGGGATTCTCTGTCGCCTGCAGGGGCGAGGAGTTCGGGTCTGTGGGTAGATGGCATGGTGATATGGGGTACGGGGTGGTTTAGTTTATGGGTATGTATTGGGATTTTGGGGTTACCTGTTCTTTCTCCGGTTGAGCCGAAGAATATTGCCCCTGCCGATCTGTATTTTTTGTGTAATGGGCGGTATTGATAAAAGAATTTGAATGCGAAGCAGAGCCGTTGGCGTATCCACTTCAAATCTAATGGTAATTTAAAAATTATTGGCTCTCCGCTGTTTTGTATGGGTAATACGATGTCCCCAACATCAACTGAAGCGGATCACATGGTGGACGTATTGAATGCAAAGCTCCCACTGTTATCGAAATGTCCAGGATTTCATCACCAAGATATATCTTTGATAAGATATCTTAACCCCATTTCACCCACATGAAATAGCGAAGAGCCTGCATAATCAAGTCTTGGATCGTACCCCCTCGCCAAACTCATCCAACCATCGATTAACCTTCTCCCCTACCCTTTCGCTCTGATTTCTAAGCTCATCCTCCACAATCTGCATATCAATCTTCTCATAAATCCTCTTTGCATCCCCTATGGCATCGGTTCCATAAGCATCCATGGAATGGCATGCCTTTAAGATGAACAGATCCTCAAGCGATGGGATCCAGACACTCATATCGTGTATCTTCTCCTCAATAAGCCTTGAAAATACCGATTGAGTCAGCAAAACTTCGCCTACCTTCTCATAAGAGATGTCAATGTGACTTCCTCCCCGCTACAAGTAACGGGGCTTCCTGCTTCATTGCGGTTGCTCATGCAACCATCTCC